>JASHPL010000275.1 GCA_030038125.1 Candidatus Sulfotelmatobacter sp. | reverse complement strand
AATTGGTCACAAGGGAAACGGAGGCACGCGAACGAAACCGTGCGTAGCCTCGTGTTCCTTCGTGTCCTTAGTGGCTTGCGAATTCAGTGACTCCGCTACGCAAAGGTGACGGAATGCCTACGCTAGGCAAAATTCAATTTCGAAGAAGCATGCCTGAATCTTCGATCGCAAATCAATTGCATCATCTCTGCGGCATTTACTCTCGCGGCACTTGACAGAGCGCCGCATCCGCGCGATGAATAGAACTCCGTGAAAAAATTCCAGCCGGAAGATTTCCACAAAACAAAAAAATTTGTGCTAGTATGCGGGACTGATCCTGCTTTCAAGCTCCTTGGATTTTTGTAGCGGCGCACGAGAAAACAGGCGCATTCCGCAGTAAAATAAACGGTTCCAGCTACTTCGACGAATCGGCAGTTTAGAACAGGTGCTCTCATACCAGCCACCAGGGCGCCGTGGTGAACAATTCATATATGTCAGCTCCAAGCACAACACTTTCCCCGAATCCTTGGGCCCGCATTCTGGACGCACTGGAAAAGAAGATCAACCGCCATTCCTACGACACGTGGCTGAAGCCCACGCGCTATAGCCACTCCAGCGGGGGCATTCTCTTTGTCCGGGTTCCCACCGTGGAATTTCGCCACGCCGGCGATAAGTATGCCGACCTGATTCAGGAGGCGATCGACAATCTCGGCCTCGGCTTCAATGACGTCAAGTTCGTCACGCCGGAGGACGACCCTGCCGCGACCACGGTTCGGCATGATGGCGGATTGTCGGCCACGAGCTCGTCCGGTCCATCGCAGGCACGTTTCGATTGGGATGGCGCGGCGCAACTGAATCCCCGCTACACTTTCGATGCGTTTGTGATTGGCAGCGGAAATCAGTTCGCCCACGCGGCGTGCCAGGCGGTTGCCGAGCGTCCGTCCAAAGCCTATAACCCGCTGTTCCTGTACGGTGGCGTTGGCATGGGCAAGACCCATCTGATGCAGGCCATTGGCCACGAGATCAAGCGCCGACAGGCGCAGACGGCCATCTGCTACGTATCCAGCGAGAAGTTCACCAACGACATGATCAACTCGCTGCGCTACGACAAGATGACCAGCTTCCGCGACAAGTTCCGCGGCGTGGATGTGCTGCTCATCGACGATATTCAGTTTCTCGCGCAGAAGGAGCGCACCCAGGAAGAGTTCTTCCATACCTTTAACGCTCTGCACGAGTCGATGAAGCAGATCGTGATCGCCAGCGACCGTTCGCCGAAAGAACTGGCAGAGATCGAGGATCGGTTGCGCAGCCGCTTCGAGTGGGGGCTGATCGCCGACATCCAGCCGCCCGATCTGGAAACGAAAGTCGCTATCCTGCAGAAGAAAGCCGAACAGGAAAAAGTGACGCTGCCTACCGACGTCGCGCTCTATGTCGCGTCGAATATTCGCTCCAATGTCCGCGAACTGGAAGGCGCGTTGATCCGGCTGGTGGCGCACTCGTCGTTGATCGGCGCCGAGATTACGCTGCCCTACGCCCAGCAGGTGCTGAAGAATTTCATCGATTCGCAAGCGCGCAAGGTCACCATCGAATCGATCCAGAAAATGGTCGCCGAACAGTTCGGCTTGCGGTTGGTGGAGATCAAGGCCAAGAATAACTCGCGCGCCATCGTGTATCCGCGGCAGATTGCGATGTACCTGGCAAAGCATCTGACGGAGGCGTCGTTGCCTGAGATCGGACGCCAGTTTGGCGGCAAGCATCACACAACAGTGCTGCACTCGGTCGAGAAAATCGAGGAATTGCGCAAGAACGATAAGGATTTGAACAGGCTGGTTAACAAACTGACTGAACAATTAGGCGGATAATCGCGTGCTCGCCCACTTGTTCGGCGGAAATTCACTTCTTCCCTCCCAGACACTGTGAAACGGATGTGGAAGCTGTGAAATGCCGAGTGAAAACCGAAATCGGCGTTGAGATTTGCTGCTGGCTCCGAAAAGTTTGGGACGGATTTCTAACATGAGGAACCAGCCGAAAAGCCAGTGACAACATGGCGGTTGTTCTGGTTTTCCACTTCTGCGCGGGGCCTACGGTTACTGCTGGTTTTATAGGTTTTGCATTTGATATAAGGTAGGGTTCAAAGTAAGGCTGACGTCGTTTTCGGGGGAGATGTCTTTTATGCCGGTGGAAGCCGCCGTTGCCGCGGGAACCATGGAGATCACAGTCAGCAAGCTCGAATTGCTGCGCGAGTTGACCGCAACCCAGGGAGTGGTCGAGCGTAAGACCACGATCCCCATCCTGTCGAATTATCTGTTTGAAGCCGCCGGAGATCGCTTGGCGATCACGGCTACTGATCTCGATCTGAGTTTGCGCACCACCTGCAATGCGAAGGTGAAAAAAGAGGGATCGTGCACCATCCCTGCCCGCAAACTGCACGATTATGTGAAGCTGCTCCCCGACGCCGACATCACCATCAAGTTGCTCGAAAATCACTGGGTCAGCATCCGCTGCGGCCGATCGAATACGAAGATGGTGGGGATGGCAAAATCAAACTTCCCGAGCTTGCCAGCTTTTCCCTCCGCAGGTAGCGTTTCCATTCCGGCCCAGGTTTTGCGCGGACTGATTACCCGCACTTCGTTCGCCATTTCGAATGAAGAGTCGCGCTACACGCTGAATGGCGCCCTCATGCTGCTCAAGCCTGAGTCCATCACCATGGTCGCGACCGATGGTCACCGTCTGGCGCATTGCGAGCGTAATGGCGAAAAATTTGACGGCGTTTCCGGCGAGATGAAAACGCTCGTCCCCAAAAAGGCTATGGACGAGCTAAAGTCACTGCTCGATTCCGGCGACGCGGAGACGGTCGAATTTGCCAAAGATGATTCGACTTTATTTTTCCGCATCGGATCGCGATTGCTCACTTCCCGTCAGCTGACCGGGCAGTTCCCCAACTTCGAAGCCGTCCTGCCGAAGGACAACAGCAAGGTTGTTCCCATAAACGCCGAAGAATTGAATGCCGCGATCCTGCGCGTTGCACAGTTTGCCGACGAACGCTCGCGTGCCGTGCGCCTGCGCCTGGAAAAGGGCGAAGTCAAAATTTCCGCTTCCTCGACCGAAGCCGGTGAGTCGGAAGACACGCTGGAAGCCCCGTACAATGGCGACCCGCTGACAATCGGCTTCAATGCCGCATACCTGGTCGATTTCCTCAAAGCTGCCGGGTCCAGCGAAGTGCGCCTGGAGTTGAAGGATCCCCAATCCGCCGGCCAGCTGCGCCCCGCCGAAGGTGACGATTACAAGTACCGGTACATCGTCATGCCAATGCGAATCTGAGAACTGGCGGCGGTGCGCTGATTTTGACTGGCCCGGCGTGAGTGCCGGGCTTTTGCTTTTCCCGACTCCGAACGGTGTTTCTCCCGGCGGCCCGCTCCGGGTTAGCTTCTTCTGGCCGTCTCGTCAGAAGCGGAGTAAACTGCCCTGTTTCACCAATTCTTCGCAACGGAGGTGGACTATGATGACGCCCCGTTTCCTCATACTCGTCATTGTTTTAACCTTGCTCGTCGGATGTTCCGCGAAAACAAGCCAACCCAGCCAACCGTCCTCAGTGCAAGCCGCTGCCAAACAGCCCACCCTTTACACCGCCAAGGATTGCTTCAGCAGCATGGTAAACCTGGCACAGCGCTGGGATCCGGGGGCGATGCCGTTTCACATGGAATCTGAAGTAAACGCGGAGGATACCGGGCAGGATGGCAAAGCCACCATCTGGCGCGGATTCTTCGCATCCCGGACTCGTGGAACGATGAAGACGATTGTTTGCTCGGGCAGCTACTTGCCCTCATCGCCTGCGCGTGGTTTCACCGAGACGCCGGAGTCGCCCTTCCCATCCAATGTCCCCGCCCTCATGTTCGACCCAACGTATCTGCAAATCGACTCGGATAAGGCCTTCGCTGTAACCTTGGGTCACGGCGGCTCTGATCTGATCAAGAAAGATCAGAAGCAGCCCGTAATCTATTCGTTGGATTGGGAGCCGAAGAACAAGGAACTCCAGTGGGTGGTGATCTTCGGGACCAGCCGTTCGGACAGACAAGGGCTGGCCGTGGTCGACGCGAAACTGGGGACGTTCATCGGCGCCGGCAAGTAATCGATAGGTTGGCGGCGCGTCCGTATTGCATTCGGGTGAGGTGTGCTTTGGGCCGGCAGTTGACCGCCGTCCGGGCTTGACCTGCTGCCTTTGCTGCCATACATTGGCGGCACCTCAATTTGTGGGAGGGCAAGCCTATGCTCGATGGTTTCAAGAAATTCATCCTGCGCGGGAATGTTGTGGATATGGCCGTAGGCGTGGTGGTCGGAGCAGCCTTTGGCAGCGTGGTCACCGAGCTCACCAAAGCATTTCTTACTCCGCTGATTGCGCTCGTCGTAGGAAAACCCGATTATTCGAACCTGAAATTCACGGTCCGCACGACGATGTTTCCGATCGGCGATTTCATCAATGCCGTCATTTCGTTCGTGCTGATTGCGGCAGCCGTGTATTTCTTTGTCGTGGTGCCCGTTAACTGGCTCATCGCACGTATGCACAAGGACGAGCCCGCACCGGCTGCGACCACCAAGAAGTGTTCGGAGTGCCTGAGTGAAATTCCCATCGCAGCGCGGCGCTGCGCACATTGCGCTCAGCCGCAGACAGTCGGCGTAGCGGCGTAAACGCAATTTGTTTTCGCGCTGCAGAAAACTCTGATGAAGCTGTGTTTTGAAGGGGACGGCCTTCATGGCCGTCCGTAAAAATCAGTACCTTTGAGAAGCGGCGTGAGCCGCTGAGGGAACTTCATCAAAAAGCTCTCTTAAAGTGGCTTTGTAACGCGACCTGCGTACAGCCCTGATGTGCCCCGCATCTTCCTTTCTGTTCAAGTACCATGGGCGGTATGAGTTTTCGCTGCTTCCGGTTTGCGTTCGCTTTGCTGGCCGCGATGGCTTTGACTTCCGCCGCGAGCCCGTCGGCGGCGCAATCTTCTTCTTCATCTTCAGGCTCATCTTCAAGCCGACCCAGGAAAACCGTCACACTTCCCGCTACTTTCGACACAGGTTCGGTTACGAATGGAATTTATCGTAACCGGGCCCTGCGACTGGCCTGCAAGATTCCTGAGGGGTGGGTCCTGCGTACGGAGGAAATGAACTCCGCGCAGAACCCGGATGCCGATTCCAAGAACGATTCCACAGATCCGTCAAAATCGTCGGACGCACAGGAGTCGGGTGTGGGCGCAAAAGTGCTGCTGGCCGCGTTTTCGCGGCCGCCGGAGGCGAAGGGCCAAGAGGTGAACTCTTCCATTCTGATCGCCGTCGAGCCCATGGCCGCGTATCCTGGTTTAAAAGACGCCGAACAATATTTTGGACCGCTCTCCGAAGTTGCCACCGCCCAGAGGTTCACTCAGGATGCGGCTCCCTACGAAATTGCGATCGGAGCGCAGACACTCGTGCGCGCCGACTTTCACAAGGACGTGGGAACGCGTGTGATGCGACAAGCCACGCTGGCCATGCTATCGCACGGCTATGCGGTTTCGATCACTTTCCTCGCGGGCACGGAAGATCAATTACAGGAACTGATCGACGGACTGGAGTTTGAGACTTCGGCGAAACGCTCGCAATCACCGGAGTAGAGCAGAAACTCAAGTTGCAGTATCTTTGGGAAGGGCACGGCTTCCCAGCTCGCGGAGAAACGTACTCGGGGTGCCCCATGTCTCGCCGGTTGTGCCAGACGTGGGAGCCACTACGACTCCTGGCGTGACGCTCCTACGAGGTCAGCACCTTCTCTCTAATTTCAATGGCAATCTGAGGTGGGTGCAACAGAGTGTTGTGAATCAGGCAGTGATGGACAGCCGACTCCACGCCGTCGCGATGCTGCTTGCCCAATTCGACTGGCGATTCAACCTCGATTTGGAAGTGATCGATGCGCGCCGGGTCTTTGACCTTGTCCGCCGTAATCCGCACGCGTGTGCCTTCCGTTGATAATTTGTGCTTGCGTAAGTATTGGGCAGCGTAGAAAGCCGCGCACGATCCCAACGAGGCCAATAGAAGCTCAGGCGGGGTCATACCCTCGTCATGTCCAAAGTTTTCCGCTGGTTGATCGCAAATGATCGAGTGTTGGCGGGCTTTGATCTCAAACTGCACATCTCCCAGATGTTCGACTGTGACTTCCATGAGCACCCTCCCAGCTTATTGCCGAGTTCAGCTTGGCATGATCTGGCTGGAATGGATGTGTCTGGAATCACGAGCATCAAACGCGCGTTCTTGGCGCGGCTGGAAGAGGCTCAATCGAGAGGTTCAGGATGTAAGCTGAGATCTTTTTCGCCGGCAGCTTTTTTGGCTGCATATTTCTTCATCCATGCTTCCCAGCTTTTGCCAGCAGCGGTGTCGCGGCCGGTGAAGGCGAGAGCGGCGATATCCGCGTAGGAAACGGCAATTTTCTCCGAGGAATTTTTCGGATACAGGCGAACGGTGGAATTCTTCAGATTGGCCGCCGACCGACGGTCGAAGACATAGCCTTCAACCTTCGATCCATCTTTGCGCGTGATGGTGACGTCTCCGCGATAATCGAAAGCTTTCTCGAGCGCCTGCCGCAATTCTTCTTCAGACGCGAGCTGCGGAATCCAGCCCTCCAGCTGTTCGTGCTGTGTTCCGGGAGCAATTTCGAGCGCGTCAGGATTCTCTTGGGTGTCCCACTGCTCGCCGTTTTTGCGAGAAGCGGGTACATGCGGAGGCTTGGCCTCGGGAGACGAGTGATCGATATGTCCGGCTTCTTTCCCTGTCATGCTTTTAAAATTTTGTAGGGACAGACGCCCTCGGCTGTCCGGACGGGCACCTTACGCATGCGTCTGCAGCGACTCCGATGTCGGCGTGATCTGCACCAGGGGATGCACCGGCGCTTCCGGCTGCTCCAGCATGCGTAGCGCTTCTTTGTCGCGATAGCCAGTGAACAGTGTCGCTTTGACCGTCGCCAGAAACCCGCCCAGCGAGCTGAATGTCGCATTCACCGCCGACGCTTCATATCCGCTGTGCACCATGCAATTGGCGCACGCCGGATTGCCTGATTCCGTACCGTAATTGCTCCAATTCGTGGTCTCGATTAATTCGGCAAACGTATCCGCGTATCCGTCCTGCAGCAGGTAGCAGGGCTTCTGCCATCCGAACACGTTATAGGTCGGCATACCCCACGGCGTGCAGGGGAAGGTTCGCTTCCCCATCAGGAATTCCAGAAAAAGAGGAGACAGGTTAAATTGCCATTTCTTTTTGCGGTTCGACAGGATGGCGCGGAACATGCGGCGCGTACGTGCGCGGCCAAGAAAATGTTTCTGGTCGGGCGCTTTGTCGTACGAGTATCCCGGCGAAAGCATCATCCCCTCGATGCCAAGCTCCGTCATCTCGTCGAAGAAGGTGCGCACCGATTTCGGATTGGCCCCGTCAAACAACGTCGTGTTCGTCGTGACGCGGAAGCCGCGCTTCAGTGCTTCTTTGATGCCGTCCACGGCAAGGTCGTAACCGCCCTCGCGGCACACAGCCAGATCGTGGTCTTCGCGCAATCCGTCGAGGTGAACGCTGAAAGTCAGATACTTGCTCGGCTTGAACAGATCAATTTTTTCTTTCAGCAGCAGGGCGTTGGTACACAGGTAAATGTATTTTCTTCGCGCCACCAGGCCTTCCACGATCTCCCCGATCTGCGGATGCATCAGGGGCTCTCCGCCCGGGATCGAAACCATGGGTGCGCCGCATTCGTCTACGGCGCGAAAGCACTCTTCCGGCGTCAGATCTTTTTTCAGGATGTGTGCGGGATACTGGATCTTGCCGCACCCGGCGCAAGCCAGGTTGCAGCGGAACAGGGGCTCAAGCATGAGCACCAGCGGATACTGCTTGCGACCGGAGAGCTTTTGCCGCAGCACGTAGCTCGTAACCGTCCACATCTGCGAAACTGGAACCGGCATAGCTGTTCAGAACCCCTTCGATCGATTCTATCAGGGCATCATGAGCGCTGCTGGCCCCTGTTAACAACTCTGGAAACCGCGGCGGAGAGCCCCTCCAACGTGCTATAATTTGGATACGTTCCCAGGACAGATAAGATCATAAATTCCAAGTACTTACGAGACTCTTGCCCACGGATTTCCGGACTGAATTCGGCGAATTTTAAAGCCACGGCGCTGGTCGCGCCGCCGGGGATCAAGAGTTCTCGATTGAGAACTGAAATCCATGCCTGAAGACAAAGATCCGCAATTGCCATTAACCCCGCCCGGCGGCGATGGTGGCCCCGGCGCGCTGAACATTCAACCCGTCAACATCGAAGAGGAGATGCGCCGTTCGTATCTCGACTACTCGATGTCGGTGATCATCGGCCGCGCTTTGCCCGACGTGCGCGACGGGCTGAAGCCCGTCCACCGCCGCATTCTTTTTGCAATGCACGATATGGGATTGCTGCACAACCGCAAGCATTCCAAGTGCGCCGGCGTCGTCGGAGAACTGCTGAAGAAGTACCATCCGCACGGCGACAGCGCGGTGTACGACGCTTTGGTGCGACTGGCGCAGCCGTGGAGCATGCGCTATCCGCTGATCGACGGACAGGGAAATTTTGGTTCGGTCGACGGCGACCCTCCGGCGGCTTATCGATATACCGAGTGCCGCATGACCCGGATTGCCGAGGAGATGCTGGTTGACATTGAAAAAGATTCGGTCGATTTCGTTCCCAACTTCGACGAAACAACGGCCGAGCCGGTGGTGCTTCCAACGCGGATTCCCAACCTGCTGATCAACGGCTCGAACGGCATTGCCGTCGGCATGGCGACCAACATCCCGCCGCACAATCTGACGGAAATCGTTGACGCCACGATCACGCTCATCAACACTCCCAGCGCGCAGCTCGCAGAAATCCTGAAATTCGTGCAAGGCCCGGATTTTCCGACCGCCGGAATCATCCATGGACGCTCGGGAATTTTTGAGGCTTACCGCACCGGACGTGGCCGCTTCATGATGCGCGCCAATGCCGCCATCGAAAATCTCACCAAAGATCGCCAGGCCATCATCGTCACCGAAATTCCCTATCAGGTGAACAAGTCGGTTCTGATCAAGCGCATCGCGCAGCTGGTCAACGACAAAGACATTGAAGATATTGCCGACGTTCGCGACGAAAGCGACCGCGACGGTATGCGCATCGTTATCGAGCTGAAGCGGGGAGCTGAGCCGCAGATCGTGCTGAACCAGCTCTTCAAGCACACGCAAATGCAGGAGAGCTTTTCGATGATCCTGCTGGCGGTGGTCAACGGACAGCCGCGGGAGATGGGCCTCATTCAGGCCATCAAGTATTTCATCGAACACCGCGTCGAAGTGGTCCGCCGGCGCACGGCTTTCCTGCTGGCGAAGGCAAAGGAGCGCGAGCATATCCTCGAAGGCTATCTCACGGCTCTGGATCACCTCGACAACGTGATCGCCATTATCCGTGGCAGCGCCAACCGCGCCGAGGCCCGCGAGAATCTGGTGCTCTATTTCGGCGGCAAGAAAATCGACATCAATACCACCGGTCGGCCACCCAAGCTCGATCCGGAAAAGCCATTTACCGTTAAACAAGCCGATGCGATTCTCGAACTGCAATTGCATCGCTTGACCAAGCTCTCCATCGATGAAATCTCGAACGAATTGAAGGAAGTACGCGAGAACATCGCCGAGTACGAATCGATTCTCGCATCGGAGAAAAAGCTGCGCGGCGTCATCATCACAGAGCTGGAAGAGATCAAGAAAAACTACGGCGACGAGCGCCGCACCCGCATTGAAGATGAAGCGGCGGAAATCGTTCTCGAAGACTTGATCGCCGACGAGCAGGTTGCGGTGACGGTCAGCCACTCCGGCTACCTCAAACGCACGCCGATCTCGACTTACCGCATGCAGCGGCGCGGGGGCACGGGCCGCACCGGCATGAAGACGCGCGACGAGGATTTCGTCGAGCATCTGTTCCTGGCTTCGACGCACGCCTACATCCTGATTTTTACGAACACCGGCCGCGTCTACTGGCTCAAGGTCTACGAGATTCCCGACGTCAGCGCTGCCGGACGCGGCAAGCACATCGGCAATCTTGTCGGCCTGCAGCCGGGCGAAACGGTCAAGACCATGCTGGCCGTGCGCAATCTTGAAGAAGAAAATAAGTACATCTTCTTCGCCACGCGCAATGGACTGGTTAAGAAGTCGGAGCTGCGCGAGTTCATGCACGTGCGCTCCAACGGCATCATGGCGATCAGCATCGAGCAGGGAGACGAGCTGGTGGCCGCTCGTGTGACTGATGGCAATCAGATCATTTTCCTGGCTTCGCACGAAGGCATGGCCGTGCGCTTCGATGAAAGCCACGTGCGTCCCATGGGCCGGGCCGCTTACGGCGTATGGGGCATCGATCTGGAAAAGGGCGACTACGTGGTCGGCATGGCGACGACCAGAAAGCCGGATGCTCCACCAGCTCCGACAGAGAAAGCGGCTGAAGGCGAATCCGAAGCTATCGACGAAACTGTCAAGGGCGATCTGATTCTTTCCGTCACCGAGAACGGATTCGGGAAGCGCACGCCCGCCGACGAGTATCGTCTGACAAATCGTGGCGGGAAGGGCGTGATCAACGTCAAGACGACCGAGCGCACGGGCAAGGTCGTGGGCATCGCGCAGGTCGACGAGACCTCGCAGGTGATGCTGATCAGCCACTACGGCAAAATCATTCGCATGGATTCGACCACCATCCGCGAATCCGGGCGCAATGCGCAGGGCGTGCGGTTGCTGCACATGGAACCGGGCGATCGCGTCGCTGCGGCCGTGGTCATCGCGCCCGAAGAAGAAGGGAACGGCAACGGCGGCACGCTGATTCAGTAGCTCTTGTGGAGGGCGGACGTCCCCGTCCGCCGAAGACGATGCGCGGGTGAGTAAGCCTGCAGCGGGGTCTCGGCCCGAATGCTTCTACAGGTTGGGTTCGTGGGATCCCATCCAACCAACTCCGTCATGGGCTTGGGATAGGTCCCGCCCGCGGTATGCCCGATGTATCTGGGTCGCCGGACAAGCCGGCGGCTCCTCCACCCCAGCGCTCCAAAGCCGGGCGCTCTGAGGACCCTGGGGCTGTCCCGACAGACTCACCTCTTCAGCAGAGCGTAATGTGCCCGGTAGAAAGCCCACTCGAGCTCCCCCCTGATCTCACTGCTACAATGCCCTGTTTCCTGCAGGTCTGAGCGCGGCTGGAGAACTTCGGGCTGCTGCGTGCCGTATTGTCTTACAAGTTAGGCTTGGGCCGATCTCGAGGCTCATCCGAAGCGGTTCGATTCCATGGAAACGCGTTCGGCGGAGAAGGAAAAGCAGGTTTCTCGACTCCGCGGAATGGCCTATTAGAGGGCCATGCCGCTCGGCTCGAAATGACAGAGCTTAGGGTTAAACCGGGTTTCCCAGTGAGTCTTGGTTAGAAATGGTTTTTCCGGGGAGTGAAAGTGGAAGATGTCCAGGTGGTGGCGATGCTGGTCCGGCGCTGTCTCGCCGGAGATGCGGCTGCCTGGCAAGAAATTGTGCAGAATTACAACCGGCGGATATATAACATCTGCTACCGATTTGCCGGATCGGGCGACGATGCCGAAGACCTCACGCAGGAGGTTTTCATCAAGATGTACCGGACGCTGTCGAGCTACGATCCATCGAAAGGGGCGTTCGTAACGTGGGTGACGACGATTACGCGCAACCTGCTGGTCGACCACTTTCGCAAGACCAAACAGGACCGGCTGACCGACTCGATTGACAGTGCGCCGTCGGAGCACGAAGACGCGCAGCCGCTCAGTGAGCAAATTCAGGACCAATCGGCCGCTCCCGACGCGCATGTTCGCAGCCGGGAGGTCGGCGAGCGGGTGCACGCGGCCTTGGGGAAGCTTTCGCCGGAATTGCGGGAAGCAGTGATTCTAAGGGACTTACAGGATATGGACTATCGCGAAATTGCGACGGTTTTGCGGGTTCCGGAGGGTACCGTGAAATCAAGAATAAACCGGGGACGAGCGGAACTTGCGCGGCTCCTACAACGTACCTATAGGCAGGTGATGTGATGCCAGAACACACCAGGAACGGAATGCAGTGCAACGAGTTCGATGCACTCCTGTCGGATGCCCTTGACGGCAGCCTGACGGGGACGGTGCTCGACCGTTTTCAGGCTCACGCCCGGAGTTGCGGGACGTGTGGCCCGCTGCTCGCCGAGGCGGAAGCGGGGCGAAACTGGCTGAAGGATCTCGCGGAGGTGGACCCTCCAGCCAATCTGGTGACAAACATTCTGGCGTCAACAACAGGAGTAGAGACGCAGCACCTGCGAGCAACGGTTCGC
>JASHPL010000274.1 GCA_030038125.1 Candidatus Sulfotelmatobacter sp. | reverse complement strand
ATTCTCGGCCAGTTTCGGTATACTGAACGCAGGCATGCCAGTACTGAAAAACATCGCCGCTATCGCGAAGGGAATGAGCATTACCTTTCGGGAAATGTTTAATCCCACGATCGTGGAGAACTATCCCGACGGCAAGGGTCCCTTGCGCGGCGCTCGGCTGGAAGCACGGTTTCGTGGTGCGCATGTGCTGCAGCGCGACGAAAATGGCCTGGAGAAGTGTGTGGCCTGCTTTCTCTGCGCGGCGGCTTGCCCATCGAATTGCATTTACATCGAAGCCGCCGAGAATACGGCTGAACACCGCGTCAGTGGCGCCGAGCGCTACGCCAAGGTGTACAACATCGACTACAATCGATGCATATTTTGTGGATATTGCGTCGAGGCCTGCCCAACCGACGCCATCACGCACGGACACGGATTCGAATTGGCCACCTTCAACGCTTCCAATTTGGTGTATCGGAAGGAGCAGATGCTGGCCCCCCGTCCAGCGCACATGGGAGCAAACATCGTTTTCAATCAGGCCGACGTAGATGGGGGCGCACCGGCGCAAGTGGTGCCGGGCAGCTAAGCTTTAGGAATTTGGTTCACTATCACGCCGGTCCCACGTGAGACCGGCGTTGGCGCATAGTGCAACTTCTTGGCTGCGGAGTTCCGCGGATCAAACGCAAGCAACTACCAACCGCGAAAGCAACGCTCGCATCTTCTCTGTATGATCCGCAAACTGAAATCTGGGCAGTACCGACTCTACTCACGCAAGAAAAACGCGAAGACGGGTAAACGCAGGAACCTGGGAACGTTTGCTTCACTCGCCGCGGCGAAAAAGCACGAGCGCGCAGTGCAGTATTTCAAGCGTGCTTGAAATCCTGCTTGTAATCTAGAAGCTGCTTCGGAGCCGCAGAGCGCAGGCTCATCCTTTCCTGCATTTTTTGCAAACTGCTTACAAGAAAATGACAAATTACGATTCCGGATACGAAAAAATCTCGGTCAGATCAGTCGCCGGCCTGAGTAACGGCTCGCCCGATCGACAACTTCACGCCCTTCGTCACCAGAAGGGATGAGGAAAGACGGCGCTCGTACCGCAGGGGGTGCAGGCGCCGTTTTATTCTGTCGGTCCTGCCTTGGCAGTCGGTTGTCAAGAGCGTCTAAATCTGATCGGCAATTCCAAACTGTTACAATTCTAAGTTATTCAATCAGGACGCAGATCCCTCAAGTGAAGTGCTAGCGCCAAAGCGGCCCAATCTTGAGCACGAGTCTGTGACTCACGAATCAAGCGCCATGAAATGTCCGTTTTGCGGCTTTGCCAATGACAAGGTGGTCGATTCGCGCGAGAGCAAGGAGGCCGAATCCATCCGGCGCCGCCGCGAGTGTTTGAAGTGCGGCAAACGCTTCACGACCTATGAGCGCATCGACGAGATTCCGTACATGGTGGTGAAGAAAGACGGTCGCCGCGAAAAATTTGACCGCCAGAAAGTGCTCAACGGCCTGCTGCGCGCCTGCGAGAAGCGACCGGTGCCGATCAGCAAGCTCGAGCAAATCGTGAATGAAGCCGAGTCGTTTGTGATCGAATCGCCCGAACGGGAGCGAAAGACCAGCGAACTGGGCGAACTAATCATGAACCGACTGCGGCGTCACGACAAGGTGGCGTATGTGCGCTTCGCATCGGTCTATCTCGATTTCAAGGACGTAAAAGAGTTCATGAACGAGTTGAAAGATTTGCTGAAGGCAAAAGCGTAGAGATCACAGAAAATTCCGATCACTGCGGGACTCATGACTCACAACATCACCCTCATTCCCGGAGACGGCATTGGCCCGGAGGTTACGCAGGCGGTGGTGCGAATTTTGGAGGCCACCGGCGTCAGGTTTGAATGGGAGAAGTTTGCAGTAGGCGCCGACGCCTACGAAAAATATGGCGAATACATTCCGAAAGGCCTCGTCGAATCGATCGAACGCACGCGCGTCGCGCTGAAAGGGCCAGTGACGACGCCGGTCGGAGGCGGTTTTGCCAGCATCAATGTGGCCCTCCGAAAAAAGTTCGATCTGTACGCAAATTTTCGACCCATCCGAAATTTGCCTCACATTCCAACCCGCTATCCCGACGTCGATCTCATCATCATTCGGGAAAATACCGAAGGCCTTTACTCTGGTCTTGAACACGAAGTCGTGCCCGGGGTTGTTGAAAGCCTGAAGATCATGACGGAGAAGGCTTGCACCCGCATAGCCCGATTCGCATTTGAATACGCCCGTAAGAATCAGCGCAAGAAGATTCACGCCATCCACAAAGCGAATATCATGAAGCTGTCAGATGGGTTGTTCCTGAGCTGCGCGAGAGACGTGGCCAAGCAATATCCCGAGATCACTTACGGGGAACACATTGTGGACAATACCTGCATGCAGCTTGTGCTGAATCCTTATCAGTACGACATGCTGGTGATGGAGAACCTTTACGGCGACATTCTTTCCGATCTATGCGCCGCGTTTGTCGGCGGTCTTGGATTTGTGCCCAGCGCGAACTTAGGCGACGAATGCGCAATCTTCGAAGCCGTGCACGGCTCGGCCCCCGATATCGCAGGCAAGAACCTGGCGAATCCTACGGCCTTGCTGCGATCGGCATTGCTGATGGTGCGCCACCTTGGCGAGCACGCTGCCTCGACTCAGATTCGCAATGCCCTGGAACGAGTCTATCGGCACCGCGAGAAGCTGACGCGCGACATCGGCGGTCAGGCTGGGACTTCGCAGTTCGCCGACGCGATTATTGAAGAAATGTAAAAAACCACTGCCGAACCCGCGCGGACATAGATCGAAGTCTTGTGCGCTTCCTGCGCCGCTGTGATGCCCTCACCGTCGTTTCAAAGCTTCCAATTCCTCCAGCGACCTCGGCCAGTCGGACCCCAGCAATCGCGAGAGGCTGCGATCCGCGAGCACCTTCCCGCCAGTTTGGCAACGGGCGCAATAGTTCGTCTCTTTGTCGGCATAGCGGATTCGCAGGATTTTCTCGTCACATCGCGGACACGGCTGGCCATAGCGACCGTGAACCGCCATGCCCGCGCGAAACGCTGTTACTTTTTCTGGAAACGCTCGTTCGGCTTCCGCGTGAAGCCGATTGATCCACAATTGAAGCGTCTCTCGCGTTGCCGCAAACAGCTGCTCCCATTGGTCCGCTGTGAGCTTCTGAGTCAGCAGAATGGGAGAAAGCTGGGCTGCATGCAGAATTTCGTCGGAATATGAGTTGCCAATTCCACTGAGCAGGCGTGGGTCGGTGAGAGCTCTTTTAAGGGTGTGGTTCTCGGCCGTGAGCACCTCGCGAAACGTTTTCAAATCGGTGGCGAAGAGATCAATTCCCCCCGCATCGAAAGTCCGGAGATTTTCCTCCCCGCTTATTACGTGCAGCGAGGCGCGGTGTTTCGCGCCAGCCTCGGTAAGTACGAGAGAGCCTTTGGGAAAATCGAATGCAGCCAGATTCTGTCGGCCGGCCAGCTTTGCATCGCGAGTGCGCCAGTGCAGACGACCTGCGATCATCAGGTGCAAGACCAGCCAGAGATCACCTTCCAAACCAATTGCGATGCGCTTGCCGATGCGCCGCAACTTGTTCACCTGACGATTCTCGACGCTGGCGAGTGGCGGCTGGGCCGTTCGTAGCAGGAAAGGACTCGCCAGCCGCACTCGCTCCACGGGTTGACCGAGAATGCGGGGTTGGAGCGCAGTGAGGTAAGCGGCTATGTCAGGCAGTTCCGGCATTTAAGAGATCAGATTGCACGCGGGACGCACGATAATGCAATCACGCCGCGCAGAAATTTTGCGGAAAATTTCTGCCTCCGCCATTGACTCTCACTCCGCATTCGGAGTAAAGTGCCATCCGTTCGTGGGATTCTGGGGGAAAATGACGCGGTCAACTCGGCGTGTGGGGGTAGTCCTGTTTCAGCTCGGTGGACCCGATTCGCTGGATGCAATTGAACCGTTCCTGTACAACCTGTTCTGCGACCCCGATATTATCGACTTCCCCTTGGCGCGAATCGGACGGAAGCCTCTTGCCAAGCTGATTTCCGCTAGCCGCGCCCGCAAGGTGCAGCATCACTACGCTGTTATCGGCGGCTACTCACCCATCCGAAAACATACCGAGCGCCAGGCGCAGGCTCTCGAAGCGGAATTGCGCGGCCAGGGACTCGATGCCCGGTGTTTTGTGGCGATGCGTTACTGGCATCCCTTCACCCGCGAAGCCATCGCACAAATCGAGTCGGCGCAATGCGATGCAATCGTGTTGCTGCCCTTGTATCCGCAGTATTCGACAACCACCACCGGCTCCAGCCTGAATGAATGGCGCCGGCAATACGGCGGGGCTGCACCCGTGCACTGCGTCCAGGCGTTCTATCGTGATACGACCTATCTTGACGCGGTGCTGGAAAAGATCAATGATGCTCTTTGGCGCTTCCCATTTCCTGAACGTCCGGAGATTATTTTCAGTGCGCACAGCGTTCCTGTGGCTGTTATCGAGAAGGGAGATCCCTATCAGCGGCAGATCGAGCAGACCGTGCAGCGGCTGATGGCGCGAGGCGGATGGTGTAACTCTTACCAGCTTTGCTATCAGAGCAAGGTGGGTGCGAGCAAATGGCTGCAACCTTCTCTGCATCACACGCTGCAGCAGCTCGCAAAACAGCAGGTGCGTGAAGCGTGCGTCGTGCCCATCGCGTTCGTTTCCGATCACGTGGAAACGCTGGGTGAGATCGATCACGAAGCTCGCGAATACGCGATGGAGTTAGGGTTCAGCCAGTTTGAAATGACCGCTGGATTGAACGATTCTGCGAAATTCATCGAAGCGCTGGCTGGGATGGTACAGCAGGCGGTGTCTCAGCCGGTGCGTTCTGCGATTCAGCTAGACAACTGGGAGAGTCGAGTGTCCGCGCCGCAATACGCGGCTGTCGCTGGAATGGATTGAATCCATTAGCTGGGAGGTGTCATGGCGGAGACCGAAAAGGTCAATGCGAATCCCGAGCCGGCTAAACCGGCTGCCAAGGTCACAGTGGACGCGACGAAAGTGGATGCGACGAAGTATGTTGGCACACCCGCTGTAGGCACATCGAAAGCTGCAGCGGCGGCGGGTGTATCGGCAACCGCGTCCTCCACCGAGATCGATCGCCGTCGCCGTCGCTTCGCGTGGGCGATGGTGACCGGCTTCCTGATGGCGTGGTTCCTGGCGTTCTTTCGTTTTTTCCTTCCCCGCACTCTTTTTGAGCCAAATACCATTTTCAAAATCGGGTTTCCTTCCGATTATGCGCTCGGCATTGATGAGAAATGGCTGCAGCAATATCGCATCTGGGTCGACCGCACGCCCGACCGGCTGTTTGTGATTTACGCACGCTGCACGCACCTGGGCTGCACTCCCGACTGGAAGCCTGCCGAAAACAAATTCAAATGTCCCTGCCACGGAAGCGGCTATGACAGTGAGGGAGTCAACTTTGAGGGCCCGGCGCCGCGGCCCATGGATCGCGCTCGCATTGAACTCGCGCCCGATGGGCAGATCGTGGTGAACACCGCCATCCTCTACCAGTGGCCTAAGGGACAACCAAGTCACTTCAACGATCCGGGAGCCTATTTGACCGGCGTGTAAGTACGATCAATTCAGGATTCTTATGGCTGACGAAAACAACTCAAGCGGAAGCAATGGAAAAAATGGCAAGGTCGGTGTCATCGAGCGCGTCAAAGACGACATCCAGGCGCTCAAGACCGACATTCCCAGCAAAGCGAAGGAACAGCTCGAGGGCCTGAAAGATCCGACCAAAACGCAGGTCTACACTTCGATCTTCCGGCACAAACACGACGACACTCCGCGAAATCGCGCGCTGGGCGTGCTGTCTAACGTTTTCCTGCATTTGCACCCGGCGAAGATCAATCGCGACGCCGTCCGCTACAGCTATACCTGGGGTATGGGCGGGATCACGTTTTATCTGTTCATCATTCTCACCTACACCGGCGTGTTGCTGATGTTCTATTACCACCCGACCAAAGTGCAGGCGTTTCGTGACGTGTTGTATCTGGAGCACGACGTTCCGTTCGGCAAAATTTTGCGCAACATGCATCGCTGGGCTGCCCACCTGATGGTGATCGCGGTGTGGCTGCACATGTTTCGCGTCTTTTTGACCGGATCGTACAAGAAGCCGCGCGAGTTCAACTGGAATATCGGTGTGCTGCTGCTGGTTTTCACGCTGTTGCTCTCGTTCACCGGGTATTTGCTACCTGACGATCAACTCGGGTTCTGGGCGGTCACGGTGGGAACGAACATGGCGCGCGCGACTCCGTTGCTCGGCCATGAAGGACCATTCGGCCACCAGCTTGGCATGACGCCGTATAACGACGTGCGCTTTGGGCTGTTAGGTGGATCGATTGTCGACGCGAATGCGCTGCTGCGTTCCTACATCTGGCACTGCATCGGAATTCCAATTGTCGCGTCGGTGCTGATGATCGTGCATTTCTGGCGAGTGCGAAAGGATGGCGGCATCTCCGGGCCGGCGCAAGTCATGCTGGAGGCAGAAGCCGACAAGCCGCGGCGGGGACCGAAGGCGGCTGGAGAATAAAGTCAACATCTCGACCCTACAAACACCACGTAGGGTAGGGCACCCACGGCATTCGTGGAGACATTATGGATTGGCGACAACTTTGGGAAATCTGTTCAGCTCCAGATAACGTTCCGATCGTGGGATTGATTCCGCTGCTGGCGTTTTTTATTTATCTGGCATGGAAGCAAGCCCACGCCAATGATCAGTTGATTGGCCAACTGGAAACCGATCCGGCATTGGCCAAGACACACCACCGAAAGACTTGGCCGTTCAAGCCGGGATGGCAAAAGGAAGTCCATGTATGGCCGTTTTTGCTGCGCATTGAATTTCTCGCGGCCATTATCGTAACCATCATCCTGATGGTGTGGTCGATCACCCTGAACGCGCCGCTGGAAGAACCCTCCAATCCGAACCTGACCATGAATCCCGCAAAGGCGCCGTGGTATTTTTTGGGCCTGCAGGAGATGCTGGTCTATTTTGATCCGTGGATCGCGGGCGTAGTCATGCCCACGCTGATCATCGTAGGCCTCATGGTGATCCCTTACATCGATACCAATCCACTGGGCAGTGGCTACTACACCTGGAGGCAGCGCAGGTTCGCCATCTCAGTGTTTCTTTTCGGATTCATCATCCTGTGGGTTTCGATGATCATGATCGGGACGTTTATCCGCGGTCCGGGTTGGCAATGGTTCTGGCCGGGACAGACGTGGGACCACAATCGCCTCATTTATGAGGTGAACCGCGACTTGCCGGACGAGATTCCACGCTGGCTTGGCGGCCCAATCGTCTCGAACTGGGCTAAGGGAGTTTTCGGCGCAATTGTGGTCGGCGGCTATTACCTGATCGGCGGTGGATTGTTGTATTCGCTGTTCCGCCGCCGCATGGCGAAAGATTTTCGACGCATGAGCTTATTGCAGTTTTCGATCATGCAATTCTTTTTGCTGACGATGGTTGCATTGCCCATCAAGATGAGTCTGCGACTGCTATGGCATATCAAGTACGTTTGGATTACACCCTGGTTTAACGTGTGACAGAGTCGTCGCCCGTTAGTCGTTAGAAAAACGGAATCTGGGGCTGGGCGGCCAGAACCGACGACCAGCGGCCAACGACTGATTTCGGAGGAATCGGTGCCTGAAAAACCTACCCCCGAGCAAGATCCGATCACGAGTAAGTCGTACGCCATTCACTACACCATCGCAATGGTGATTCTGGTTGCGACGCTGTTCTGGGCGTTGTGGGATGAAGCGTGGGGACAGCGTCCATGGAAAGCGTTCCAGGACACGTGGAAGGTGCGTTACAGCGCATTCCTGAACACGGCAAAGTCAAAATCGGCGCAATCCCAAGCGGCGGTCGAACACGATTCTCAGTACGCCACCCTGAAGCAAAATTACGAGAATGCCTACGAAGCGTCAAAGGGGCAGGCCGAAGAAGCACGCAAGAAACTCGACGACGCGAGCGCGCGGCTGCTTGCGGTGCAAAGTGTTTTTACTGACCGGCGCGCATATGTGAACGCACTCACCTATGAATACGAGACCACAACCAGCCCTTCCGATAAAGCCAGCGAACAGAAAGGAATCGATGCCTACAAAGCCGAGTTGGCTATCGTCGAATTTCCCGATGGCACGAGGAAGAAATTTAATTTTCAGCAACTGGAGGAATCTTACAACGACATCCGCAATGAGAAGACCAAGCTGAGCCTGGAACTCGGCGACACGCTCAAGCCGGCAACCGAAGCTAAGGCAAAGATGGATGAATACGTCGCGGACCACATGGTCGATCTCACACCGGCACAGATCGAGGGCTTGAAAAAGAAGACGGCAGAGTGGGATTCGCAGATCGTGCAGATCAACGTGGCACAGGCGAATATTGTGGATCGCTGCGAATCCTGCCACCTGAATACGCGGGAGCCGCTAAAAATCACCGAGGCGTCGATGATGGCTCCGGGCGAGAAAAAACCGGACGAATACGCCGCCGCGTTTGTCAGCCATCCCGAACCGGAATTGCTGCAGATTCACGATCCTGGGAAGTTCGGTTGTTCGCCTTGTCACCAGGGTAATGGCCGCGCCACCACCAGCGTGGAGAAGGCGCACGGCAATTATGAGCACTGGCTGTGGCCGCTATTTCCTAAGGAGAATGTGCAAGCCGGTTGTCAGAATTGCCACGCATCAGACATGGTTTTGTTCGCCGGAGACGTGCAGTTCCAGACCATCAACGATGGCAAGGACCTTTTCCGGCAGAAGGGCTGCATGGGTTGCCATCGCTATGAGGGGTATGACAAGGAACCGGAAGAGCTAACTTCAATTACGCAGCAGATCAAACAGATCGAAAAAGAGAAAATCGATAATTTGAAGCAAGCGGCATATTTCATGAAACAGGCCGATGCCGCCGAAACCAACGAAGAAGCCAACGCTCTGAATACACAAGCTGTGGATCTCCGAGTGGCAAACAGCAAGCTGGATGGGCGATTGCAGCAGCTCGATTTCGAATCGCACAGCCTGATGCAGGATCAGAAAAAGGTCGGACCGAATCTCAAAGATGTTCGGCTGAAGCTCAACAAGAATTGGATTCCGGTGTGGCTCAAAAAACCGACCGATTTTCGTCCGACGACGAAGATGCCGAATTTCCGTTTAACCGATCATCAGATTCAGGCTATTTCAGCGTTCATCTGGCAATCCGGACTCAGTGATCCGCTGCCCCAGCACAAACCCGGGAATGGTGCGCACGGAAGAGAGCTGTTCGAAACTCGCGGATGTCTTGCTTGCCACTCCATCGGCGAAGGCGATCAGATGCAGGGCGGGACATTCGCGGCAAACCTGACGCGCGAAGGCGAGAAAGCGAATTACGATTACCTGGTGCGCTGGATTCATGATGCGCGCGAGCGCACCAGGCCGTACTGTCCTTACGAGAAAAAAGATATCGGCCCTGAGGATTACGCGAAAAAGGGTCTTCCCTATCAGTTTGATCTCGAGCACAGCCGTTGCCCCAATGACGGCCACGAACTGCAGGTGCAGAACATGACGGTGATGCCGAGCCTGCGCCTGAGTGAGGAAGACGCGGAAGATATCGCAACCTACCTGATGGCGCAGAAAAAAAAGGAACCGTCCTCTTATGCCGACGCGCCTTACATGGATGATCCTTCTTTGAAAGCCGAAGGCAAGACGTGGGTGCAGCACTTTGGCTGCGCCGGATGCCACGAAATCGCCGGCTTGGAAGATGAAGGCCGGATCGGCACCGAACTCACGTTTGAAGGCAGCAAGCCGCTCGAGCGTCTGGATTTCGCTCTCTACACTATACCGGCGCAGCGCGGCGGGAAAGGTGCTGAGCCGATTAAGAATTCAGAAGACCTGGCGCGCCTGCCCGACGGTCCCGCAACCAAGCCATGGTACGACCACAAAGGATTTTTCGAGCACAAACTGGCTGAGCCGAACGTGTTCGATCAGGGCATGGTCAAGGGTCCGACCGAGGCTCTGCGCATGCCGAATTTGCATTTAACGAGAGAGCAGGTGCTCGATCTGACCACCTTCTTAATGGGCAGCGAGGAAACATCCCTGCCGGAGAGTTATCAATACAAACCCGGCGACGCACGGCATGACATCCAAGCGGGCTGGTGGGTGGTCAAGAAATACAA
>JASHPL010000273.1 GCA_030038125.1 Candidatus Sulfotelmatobacter sp. | reverse complement strand
GTCGCGGGCGCCGCAGACAAAGGGAACCTTGAAGACTTGTTTGTCAACGTGGTGGGCTTCGTCGGCTGGGGTAAGGACCTCGGACTCATCGATGTAATCGACTCCAAGTTCCTGCAGGACTTGGGCCTCGGCAAAGTGGCCTATACGGCACTTGGCCATGACAGGAATGGAGACGGCGGCCATAATCTCGCGAATTTTCTTGGGCGAGGCCATGCGCGCGACGCCGCCCTCGGCGCGGATTTGCGCGGGCACGCGCTCCAGCGCCATAACGGAGACAGCTCCGGCTTTTTCGGCGATCGTAGCCTGCTCAGAGTTGGTGACGTCCATGATGACGCCGCCTTTGAGCATTTCGGCCAAGCCGGTCTTCAGACGAAGTGACGTGTTGTTGCCGTTGGACGAATTTCCGTTGTGGGACATGTTCGATACCTTGTGGATACCTTTTCGCGATCGCGAAGAATGGCTGCCAGTTTTCCGCTGTCAGCTCTCAGCGAACCCTTTAGATGATGGGAACTCGGAGGGGTTTCGCCATCTCCATTTTATCGCGGGCGAACAGATTGCGGAACCCCGAGAAATGCTTTACCACGGAGGGCGGGGAGAACATCGACATTCGCGGGTGCTCCGCCCTTCTTTGGCGCTTTTTTGCGAAAGACGGGGGGACTTTGACTTGTATCCCCGAGAGCAAAACTTCAAGATCAACGTCTTCGCCCTGTCCCCGCAGAAACGCGATGACAAGGGCGGGGTACCCGGCGGACGAGAGTGTCCGCCGCTCCACGGACTATCTTTCCACGAACTTCCCGAACATCTTTTCCGGATCAATCGCAATGAACACGCCCCTGCTGCGCGCCAGCACCTCACCCTTCTCATTCACGATTTCTGCCATATTGATGTGTTGGCGTCCATGCACCGAGACTTCCCTTCCCTCCGCCCGCAGGGGCTTCTTCAACGGCACGGGCTTCAGATACTCCACCGTCATTTCTTTCGTGAGTGCAACGACGTGGCGGAGTTTGTTTACTTTCCCCATGGCGTCATCGAGAATGCAAGCGATCACGCCTCCATGGCAGTGCCCGGGCGGCCCGGTATAGCGTTTCGAGAGCCGAAAGCGGCAGACGAACGTTTGACGTTCGTCGTCGAGGGTGAATTTCAGGCGCATGCCCTCGGGATTGTCAGAACCGCAGACGAAACAGTAGTTTTTCTTCAGTTTGTGCTGCGCGGTTTCGTGACCGTGGATCTTGCGTGGCATGGTAAAGATTAAATCACAACACAGAGGAGACAAAGGAGGCGAAGGATTTCGTCAGCTTAAAGGGAATCTCTGCGTACCACGCCGTTTCTGCGGGATCAAAAGAACGCTAAACCAACAAGACCGCAAAACCGCCGACTGAGTGCGGTTAGACGTCTACTCCGAATTCGCGCAGGAAGACGACCATGCGGCTTACAGGGAGAGCGGTGCCGATGTTATAGCTACCGGAAATTCGATCGGCGAAGAGGTGCACGGCGTCATCTTCAAATGCGCCAGCGTAACGAAGAACGTCATATCGCCGGATGTAATCCTGAATTTCGCGCTCAATCAGCGGACGGAATGTAATACTCAAGGTCTCGACAGTCGAAAGCATCCGGCCGGATTGCGCGTGCAAGACGGCGAGCGCGGTGACAAATTGAAATTCGCTTGCAGAAAGCTCTCTGAGGAATGTGTCGGCTTCCACGAGATCGCGCGGCTTTTCGAAGATGCGACTTCCCTTTGCGGCAACGGCGTCGCCCGAAACGATGATGGCGTCCGGATGTTGACCAGCGATATGGCGCGCTTTGGCTTCAGCCAGTTTCAGTGTGAGACGGGCGGGGTTTTCATCGCGGATTGCTTTTTCGTCAATGCGGCTGGGGCATACGTCGTGCGCCAGCCCGATCATGTCGAGGGCGCGTTTGCGGAACGGCGATTCGGAGGCGAGAACGATTTTCATCTGAGCCACTGATGAAAAACTTAACACGTAACCCACCTGCGAAAATCTGCCTTGGAGTGCATTCTTGCAAAAATCCTATCCTTAAAGCTTTCCCTGAGCCTGTCGAACTGGCACGACCGCGAGGAGTGAGGCACTTTTTTATTCTGCTTTGCGGACGAAGACCCATCGCTAGTCAGGTCAGGCGGAGTGGCATGCCTTCTTGCACCGCTGATTTTTTCCTCACATCCGGCTTGCTTTTTAAGCGCGACTCTGTGGTAAACTCGCCGCCGACTGTTGCTTGCGTTGTGGGACGCGGCAACCGCCGTGGGGAAATCCTTTCAGAACGACCCTCATTGTCGAGGAGGACTGAGGAATGGGCCTCGCGTTACTGCTTTTGATCTGGCTGATCACTCTGGTCAGCACGTACTTTTTCGCGGCCAAAACGTGGTATTTGCCAGCGGGCGCTTCGGCCGCCACAGGATGGATCGACCATCAATTTGCTCTCACTTTCGTCCTGATGGGCATAATCTTTCTCGCTGCCCAACTGGGACTCGGCTATATCGTCTGGCGATATAGTGAGAAGCCAAACTCTCCGCCCGTTCCCTACACGCACGGCAACACAAAACTGGAAATCCTCTGGACGGTACTGACGGCGGTACTTTTCATCGGTCTGAATCTGATGGGAGCACCGGTGTGGGCGAGTCAGCGCTGGGATCCACCCGAGGTAGGCGCGGTCAAAGTCGAAGTGACCGGAATGCAGTTCGCTTGGTACTTCCGCTATCCAGGACCTGATGGGACCTATGGCGCGACCAGTCCAAAACTGATGGATCCATCTTCCGGGGGAGAAGCTGCGGTCGGACTGAATCCTTCGGATCCTGCATCCAAAGACGACGTCGTAACCGGGACGATGTATCTGCCGGTAAATCGCGAGGTCGACTTGAGCCTGCGTTCGGTCGACGTGATCCACAGCTTTTTTGTCCCCTCGCTGCGCTTCAAACAGGATGCAGTGCCCGGACTCGACATTCATATGCATCTGAAGCCGACCGTAATCGGCGATTACGAAATTGCCTGTGCCGAACTCTGTGGCTTGGGACATTACAAGATGCACGGCATGGTTCACGTTGTCAGCCAGGAGGACTTTGACAAATGGCTGGCGGCACGGGAGGCGGAGAAACAGTAATGGCGACACCGGTTGCGCTTCACGCACATGCGGCTCCACAGGGGTTCATTCGCAAGTACATCTTCAGCCTCGACCACAAAGTTATTGGGTTGCAGTACTACTTTCTGGCGCTCACGGCCGTTTTCGTCGGAATGTTTCTGTCGCTACTGATGCGCATTCATATGATCTGGCCGACAGCAGTTCTGCCGATCGTAGGCGAGATCAAGCCCGAAACCTACCTCAGCCTGCTCACGATGCACGGCACGATTATGGTGTTCTTTGTGCTGACGACGGCCCCGCAGGGAGGGTTCGGCAATTACATACTGCCGATTCAGATTGGCGCGCCGGATATGGCGTTTCCCGTGCTGAATATGCTGTCGTTCTGGACCACGTTTGTTGGGTTCGTGGTGATCATCGCCGCGTTTTTTGTCACAGGCGGTGCGCCGCTGCATGGCTGGACGGGATACCCGCCGCTGAGCGCCGTGCAATCGGCTGGGCCGGGCGAGGGGCTGGGCGCGGATTTGTGGGTCACAAGCATCGCGATTTTCTGCATCGCTTCGCTGATGGGTGCGCTCAATTTCATCACGACCACCCTTGATTTACGGGCCAAAGGCATGACGATGATGCGCATGCCGCTGACGTGCTGGTCGTGGTTCATCACCGCGATCCTCGGGTTGCTGGCTTTTGGCGTGCTGCTCTCGGCGGGAATTCTGCTGCTCCTCGACCGCAACATGGGGACTAGCTTTTACGTACCGCTCGTGGTTGTGAATGGCCAGGTCATGGGACATAAAGGCGGTTCGCCGTTGCTCTGGCAACACTTGTTCTGGTTTTTCGGACACCCTGAGGTCTACATCGCGATTCTGCCGGGCATGGGTGTAACGTCACAGATTCTCTCGACGTTTTCGCGAAAGCCGATTTTCGGATATAAAGCCATGGTCTACGCCATGCTGGCAATCGGATTCTTCGGCTTCATGGTGTGGGGCCATCACATGTTTATGAGCGGGATGAGTCCCTACTCGGCGTTCGCGTTTTCCATTCTGACCATGTGCATCGGCGTGCCGTCAGCAATCAAGACATTTAACTGGCTAGGCACCATGTGGAAGGGGCACATCCGATTCCAGACACCAATGCTCTATGCCATCGGATTTGTCTCGCTATTCGTCTCTGGCGGGCTGAGTGGACCGTTTCTGGCGCAACCTGTACTCGATATTCAGCTGCACGATACATATTTCGTGGTAGGCCACTTCCACCTGATTATGGGAGTCGCGGCCATCTTCGGGATTTTTGCCGCCACCTACTACTGGTTCCCGAAGATGTTCGGGCGCATGATGAATGAAACCTGGGGTCGCATTCACTTCTTCATCACGCTGGCGGGAACGTACGCGATCTTCATGCCCATGCATTATCTCGGATTGGCGGGGCAGACACGGCGCTATTCGCAATTCACCGAAGTTGCGTATCAAGCGAAGCTGATTCCTCTGCAAACGTTTATGACCTACGCAGCGATTATCACGATCGCGGCGCAGTTTATTTTCGTGATCAATCTATTCTGGAGCATGTTCAAAGGACCGAAGGCCAGCGACAATCCGTGGGAAGCGACTACGCTGGAGTGGACGACCACGACCCCGCCGCCACACGACAATTTTGGCGGACGCACTCCGGTGGTCAACCACGGGCCATACGAATACGGGGTTCCGGGAGCACCACGGGATTACGTGATGCAGACCGACCCGGCAACCTTGCCAGCACATTGATCACCCTAGCTGTATGGCGACCTATATTCCAACAACCCCGATTGATCACACCGGACACGGGCAAGAACCACCTCTGCCGCCCACTGGCGGCGGCGATGAAGGGCGAAGCGGCGGAGGTCCGGATTACGGCGCGCGTTTGCGACGGGCGCGATTAGGCCTGATCTGCGCGATTATTACCGTCTGCATGATTTTCATTTCGCTGACGAGTGCATACATCGTGCGGCAGGGATTGCCGACGTTCGACGATGCGTCGAAAAGTTATGTGCATGACTGGGGCGTAGTGCAATTGCCATGGTTGCTGATGGGATTCAACACGCTGATGCTGCTGATCAGCAGCATCACTGTAGAACTGGCACGGCGGCAGGCGGCGCGGCAGGCGGCATTGGCGCCGGTGAAGTCAATTCCGGGCGTATCACTGGGAAATGAACGGTTGTATCCGTGGCTGTGGATCACGGTCGGGCTCGGGTTTACCTTTTTGCTTGGTCAGTGGATGGCTTGGGGCCAGCTGCACAATACTGGCTTCTATGTGAACACCAATCCAAATAGCTCCTTCGTGTTCTTGCTGACGGCGACACACGCGGTGCATCTTGCGGGAGGAATTGTGGCGCTGTTTTGGGCGGCCTTTGCGTTTTTGCGCCACAAATCCTTGGAGTCGAAGCGCATCGCAGTCGACATCACGGCTTGGTATTGGCACTTCATGGCATTTCTCTGGATTTATATTTTTGCGTTGTTGGGGTTTGCAAGATAATGGTGAGGGGCTAGCGATTGGTGGTTAGTTAATCAACTGCTTTTCCGATGCGCTATTCTTGGCCACTAACTACTAAGTACTCGCAAGGGGGACTCGCGGAATGGCGGAAGTTACGACCCTGTCGCACGATGCTGTCCAACACGCTGCATCCGGAGCGTACGAGGCTCCACTGTTTGGAGCGTACTCGAAGAAAGTCGGCATGTGGCTGTTTCTGGCCTCTGACTCCCTCACCTTCGGAGCGCTGCTGTTCGCCTTCAGCTATAACCGGCTCTCCATGGCGGCCTGGCCAACACCTTTTGGCAAAGAGAGCATCGCCAATGCAACAGTAATGACGGCGTGCCTGCTCTCGAGTTCGCTGACGATGGTGCTGGCCGTGTTCGCGGCGCAGCGCCGGGATCGGGCGTGGACCCGCAATTGGCTGCTGGCGACTATGGCGTTCGGGACCGCATTCATCTTCCTGCACGCGATGGAGTGGAATAAACTGATCGGTGAAGGCCTGACGTTGGCGGGTTTTCCCAAAATGGCGGGAGGAACGGGTGAATATGCGGCAGTATCGGCTGCCGTTCCGCAATTTCCTGCCTGTTTCTTTGGGTTGACCGGAATGCACATGCTGCATGTGACCATTGGCGTGATTTATCTGGGAGTAGTATCGCTGCGGAAAAAATTCCTGCCCATTTTGGCTGTTCTCTGGCTTGTGGGATATTTGCTAATTCCTTCGGACAGCGTATTTCATTATGGAATCCACGTATTGCTGATCGGACTGGTCCTGGCAACGATCGTTCTGTTTCTTAAGCCGAAAGATTACGATGCTCATGACGTGGAAGTCTCGGGATTGTACTGGCATTTTGTCGATCTGGTGTGGATGTTCATCTTCCCGCTCGTATATTTGATGTCGACCAAGATCTAAGCAGGTGTGACGGAAACTCCTGTCCATGCAGCCTGGGCGCGGACAGGTGCTAGTACCGCATATCACAGCGAGGGTACATACAATGCACGATGTTGCGATACACGGTGATAGCAAGGGACAGTACTTCTGGGTCTGGGGCGCGCTCCTGGTTCTGACCGGGATCGAAGTTGTGCTTGCGTATCGACAGGTCTTTCAACCCGTGCGAATGTTGGAAGTCTTACTGATCCTGTCGGTGGTAAAGTCGGCGCTGATTATCGCCTATTTCATGCATCTGAAGTTTGAGCGTGCGCTGATGCGCTGGCTGCTGGTGATTTCGGTAAGCGCCTGCTTCGTCATCATGTATTTCTTCTTTTTTCCTGATGCCGATCGGATTTTGCAGCTGGGAGTGAAATGAAGCGATTCAGAGCAAAACTCGCCGACTGCACGCCAAGGGCGCGAAGAGCACTGCTGTCGGCAATTCTCCTTGCGTTCGTTATAGGATTCCCCTCCGCATCGGCGTTCGCTCAAGGCTGTGCGATGTGTTACGCCACGGCCAAGGCGACTCCGAAAGATGGCCAGCGCGCCATTAATCGCGGGATTATCGTCATGCTATTGCCACCGATCGGAGCAATGACATTCGGACTGACCGCCGCATTCCGCTATGGAAGGAAGCGCGATCAGGAGACAGATGACCGAAATTGAACTCCACTTATTGTCCGCGTAGCTCAGCCTTACAGAGTCGCACCTCCGCAGCCTGGGCGTCCTTCTGCAACTCGATTCAAGCAAGCACAATTCCCCTGGAATTTCAGTTCGCGTTCCTACGTAGGTGTTCGCCGAATCCTCCAGGCACGGCGCAGCCTACGTTTCAGGAAGCCTTATAATAGAAAGACCGAGCCACGCTCGCGAACGCTTCTGAGCTTACACGGGAGCCAGCGAGTCGCGGGCACGATTGAGAACATGCACTCCTCCTCAAAGCGGCGAGGAGTGTGGCGCCAACGGGCTCCAATGCCTTCTGATCCGGACACCTACACACCAACAACGAGGGACAACATCGTCGTGCGCGGCGCGCGTGTGCACAACCTCAAGAATATTGATTTCGAGGTGCCGCATAACACGTTGACCGTGGTCACAGGAGTATCGGGATCAGGCAAGTCTTCGCTCGCCTTTGACACGATCTACGCCGAAGGACAACGGCGGTATGTCGAGTCGCTCTCGGCCTATGCGCGGCAATTTCTGGAGCGGATCGAAAAGCCGGATGCTGACACGATTGATGGGATCGCGCCGGCGGTTGCAATTCGGCAGAAAAATACGACACGCAACCCGCGCTCCACGGTCGCGACAGCGACAGAGATCTACGACTACCTGCGATTGCTTTTCGCTCGAGTCGGGCGCACGTATTGCGCGAAGTGCGGGCGTGAAGTCAAGAAAGATACCGTGGACGAAGTTGCGAACGCCATTCTTGCTCTTGAGCCAGGAACTCGGCTGCAAGTGCTGTTTCCATTACAGAGGACGATTCCCGGACAACCGGTTGAAACAGAACAGCTTGCGGGCAAGAAAAAATCCTCCCCTTTAACGAAATCTGCCAAAGGTGGGACACCCGCTCCGCTCGCCGATGCCTGGAAAACGCGGTTGTTTGATCTACGGAGAGCGGGGTTCAACCGGCTGTATCAGGCGGGGCAGATCTTTGAATTTTCCACTCCAGAGTCGTTGCTCGACGTCGATTTTGCCGCACCTGTGTACGTGCTGGTCGATCGGTTGGTAGTTTCGCCGGAAGCGCGATCGCGGATTGTGGATGCGGTGGAGACGGCGTATCGCGAGTCGGGAGAAGTGATCTTCGAGCTTCCGAATCCAGAGCAAATAGCTTCGGCGGACAACACCGCACGCGCCACGGGTTCGACGGAAAAAGGCGCCCGCGCCACAACCCTTCGATTCGCGGAAAGGTTCGAATGCAAGAACTGTAATTTGCGTTATGAGGAGCCGGAGCCGAGGCTGTTTTCGTTCAACAATCCTTATGGTGCGTGCCCGCGATGCCAGGGATTCGGCAACACCATTGACTTTGATCTTGACCGTGTCATTCCAGACAAAAGAAAAACACTGGGTGAGGGTGCGATTGAGCCGTGGACGAAACCGAAATATCGCCCGTTGTTCACGGATCTGAAACGCTATGCAAAGCAGGCGGGCATTCCGCTTGACATGGCATGGGATGATCTGCTGGAAGAACACCGGAACCTCATTCTCAACGGCGAAGGCCGATTCATGGGAGTACGAGGGTTTTTCAATCATCTGGAACGGAAAAAATACAAGCTGCACGTGCGCGTATTTCTCAGCAGGTATCGAGGATATTCATTGTGCTCGGCATGCAATGGCAAGCGATTGCGGCTGGAAGCACAGCAAGTGAGGATCAAGGGACGAAATATCTGTGAGATTTGCGCGCTCACCGTCGAAGACGCACTTCGATTCTTTTCTGAGCTGGAACTGAGTCCGGCCGAAGCGGAAATCGCAGACAAGCTGCTCCAGGAGATTCGCGAGCGGCTGCGATTTTTGAATGAAGTTGGATTGGATTATCTAACTCTCGATCGATTGTCTTCCACGCTTTCGGGAGGTGAGGCCCAGCGCATTCAACTCGCTACGTCGCTCGGATCGCGGCTCGTGGGAACGCTGTACGTGCTGGATGAGCCGTCAATCGGCCTGCACCCGCGGGATACGCATCGGCTGATCAAGATCCTTCACGATCTGCGCAATCTGGGAAACACGATTCTCGTGGTGGAGCATGATCCAGACATCATGAAATCGGCAGACCGGATTCTCGATCTTGGGCCGGGAGCGGGTGAGAGTGGCGGCCAAATGGTAGCAGCAGGAAACTATAGTGAGATTACTCACAATCCCGCGTCGCTGACGGGACGATATCTTTCCGAGGATTTACGCATTCAGGCTCCGGCAACACGCCGCAAGCCGGGAGGTCGCCAGATCACGATTCGGGGTGTTCGCGCCAACAATCTTAAAAATGTCGAGATCAGTATTCCCCTAGGAATGATCGTCGCGATCACCGGGGTGTCGGGATCAGGCAAGTCCACGCTGCTGCATCAAGTGCTTTATCGGGCGCTGGCGCAATCCAAGCAGCAGGCGGGCAATGGCGCAAGCGTAACATCGGCGACCTGGGAAAGCTTGACGGGCGATCAGTACATCGACGAGGTTGTGCTGGTCGATCAATCACCGATCGGGCGGACTCCACGATCGAATCCTGTGACCTATATCAAAGCGTTCGACGCGATCCGCGAACTCTACGCTTCCCTGCCCGAAGCCAAGAAACGCGGGTTCAGCGCCGGACATTTTTCCTTCAATATCCCGGGGGGCCGCTGCGAAGTCTGCCAGGGAGACGGGACGGTCACGGTGGAGATGCAGTTTCTCGCTGATGTCGAACTGATTTGCGAGGAGTGCAAAGGCACACGATACAAACCGCAGGTGCTGGAAGTGCGGTATCGCGGAAAAAATATTCATGAAGCGCTGAATTTGACGGTCAGAGAAGCATTGAGATTTTTCGCCGAGGTGCCAAAGATCACAGAAAAGCTGCGCACTCTGGAAGAAGTTGGATTGGGATATTTGCGGCTGGGGCAATCGGCCACCACACTTTCAGGCGGTGAAGCGCAGCGCATGAAACTGGCGGCACATCTGCAACCGGCGACGCGAGAGAGCGAGCGCGGTGGGGAAAGGCGGAAGCAGCGACTGCTTTACATTTTTGACGAGCCGACGACGGGCTTACATTTTGACGACGTGAGCAAGCTTCTCGCGGCGTTTCGCCGTCTCATTGAAGCGGGAGGGTCGATCGTCGTGATCGAGCACAATCTGGAAGTCATCAAGACGGCCGACTGGGTGATCGATCTTGGTCCCGAAGGCGGAAACCGCGGCGGCAAAGTGGTAGGCGCGGGACCACCGGAATCAATCGCGAAGCTTCCCGAATCTTACACGGGCAAGTATCTGGCTCGTATCCTGAATGGGAATGGCACGCGTTCCAATGGTCGTTCCTAGGCTACTATCGGCGATGCTCGCGATGGCGTGTGCCGGCGCAGCGGGGAGCGCAATGCCGTCTTTTGGGCAGGCGAGCGCTGCTCAGACCAATTCCCAATCTTCGGGAACAAACTCGCCCAGCCAGAACCAGGATCAGACCGACGGATACTCTTCCAGCAAGCCAATTCATCGTAAGACCGGCGAAAACGCCAGCGAGACCATTCGCCATTTGCGCGTCGAGGAGCAGGGCCCGACTTCTCCGGAGTTGGCCAAGGCTGAGGATTTCATCGAGAAGCGTGAGTACGCCGATGCGGAACCGCTGCTTCATAAAGTCGTCGACGGTGATCCATCGAATTATGTGGCATGGTTTGATCTTGGCTTTGCGGAAAATGCGCTCGGAAAAACGGGCGATTCAATTGCCGCATATCGGAAGTCTGTCGCCGCGAAGCCAGATGTTTTTGAGTCGAACTTGAATTTGGGAATTCAGTTGGCCAAGGCGGGCCAGCCAGAAGCGGAACAATTTCTGCGCGCGGCGACTACGCTCACACCTACCAGCCACGTGGCCGAGGGACGAGCGCGAGCGTGGTTGTCTCTGGCGCACGTTCTTCAGTCAACCAAGCCGGACGAAGCGATCGCGGCTTACCGCAAGGCAGCTGCGTTGCAGCCGAACGATCCGGAATCACATGTTGCGGCCGGAATGCTTTTAGAAGGCGAGGGAAAATTTTCCGACGCGGAGACGGAGTACAAGCAGGCATTGGCGCTTGATCCCTCGTCGGATGCGTTGACGGGACTCGCGAACATTTACATGCGAGGACGGCGTTTTCCCGAAGCCGAAGAGTACTTGCAGAAAATTGTCGCCGCGCAGCCGGGAAACGCAGCGGCTCATGTTCAACTAGGACGGGTGTTGGCAGCGCAAGGAAAAAACGATGCTGCCGCGGCCGAACTGCAGGCGGGCGCGAAACTCGTTCCGGCGGATGCATCGGTCCAGCGGGATCTCGCCGAGCTATACGCCACCCTGGGAAAGAACGACCAAGCCGAAGCCGAATATCGGCAACTGCTCGCGAATACGCCGAGCGATCCGGAACTACATCGCGGGCTTGGTCAAAGTCTAATGCGCGAACGCAAATTTGCGACAGCACAGCAGGAATTCCTCACCGTGGTGAAGCTAAAACCCGATTTTGGCGAAGCTTATGGAGACCTCGCTTTCGCCGCCAGTGAAAACCAAAACTATCCGCTGGCCATCAAAGCACTTGAGGTCCGGGCCGAGTTTCTCCCGGAAATTCCGCTCACGTATTTTCTGCGCGCTTCGGCCTACGACCATCTGAAGGATTTCAAACGAGCAGCGCAAAGTTATCATCTGTTTCTGAATACGGCCAACGGAAAATATCCTGAGCAGGAGTGGCAGGCGAAACATCGTTTGATCGCCATCGAACCGAAAAAATAGTTGGCAGGTAGAATCTGGGATATGGGCCAATTACGGCAGTGGGGCCGGTTTTGGAGCGCTTTCGCGGCGCTGTTGGTGGCCGCGGTTGGGGTACACTGCGCCGTAGCGCACGCCGAGCCTACAGTAGAGGAACTGAAGGCGCGCCTTTCTTCCACCAGCCTCCGCGACCGTCCGCACTTGTGCGTGCACATCGCTGAACTGCAGATGGACGAGGCGGACAAACTCTACGCGTCCGATGATGTCACAAAAGCGCAGAATGCATTGGGGGACGTAGTCGCGTACTCCGAACTCGCCCGCGATTATGCTATTCAAACACACAAATACCAGAAGCAGACAGAGATTGCGGTGCGGGGGATAACCCGCAGGTTGGCCGAACTGGCCCATTCTCTGCCCCACAACTACCAGGCGCCGTTGCACGATGCGCTCAATCGCCTGCAAAAAGTGCGCGATGACTTGCTAGCCGCCATGTTTCCTCAAGGTGCCAAATGAATGCTTACCTATTTCGCTCGAGCATCGTCGCGTTTGTGTTTTTCATGCTCCCCAGTCTCGCGCTGGCGCAGCGGCACCACGATCCCCTGACCCAGGCGGAAATCGACCAGGTTCGCGATGCCAGTTGGGAACCAAGACAGCGACTGGCGCTCTACCTGCAGTTCGCGCGAGCGCGTCTGGTTAAACTGGACCAGATGCGAAGCGACCCGAAGACGAAAGATCGGGCGCAGCAGACGCATGATCTGTTGGATGACTTCCAGTTGCTCTACGATGAACTCAACGACAACATCGAAACCTACGTTGACCGCAAAGATGACATTCGCAAGCCGCTGAAACTTATCATCGACGCGGACACGGAATTTCAAGCCAAGTTGCGTGCCCTGAAAGACGCGGCGGGCGTTTCGCCGGCGGAAGCGAGCGTCTATGAATTCATTCTCTCCAATGTCATCGATACGGTTGACACATCGGCACAGGATCATCGCGAACTACTGCAGGATCAAGAGGAAGCGGCCAAGCACAAGCGGCTAAATGCGAATTCAAGCGCAAAAGCCGGGGGATAGTTGCCAAAGTGCCACTTCTACAAGCTCTCTTGTTAAAGTATCACTTGAATACTTGGCTACGACGAGGTCCCAGTCGTCTGACCTTCTGACCCATGACGAACATCATAAACCCAGGAACTCTTGTCGTGACCGGAGGCAGTCGTGGTATTGGCGCAGCCGTCGCCAAACTCGCTGCGGAGCACGGATATGCGGTCGCGCTCAACTTTGCAAGTGGCAAGGTGGAAGCCAGGAAACTGGTCAATGAGATCGCGGCTGCAGGGGGGCGTGCATTTGCTGTACAGGCAGATGTCTCGCGGGAACAGGAAATCGTCAGCATGTTTGCGACAGCAGAGCAGGAACTAGGTCCTATCAAGGCGCTCGTGAACAATGCAGGCGTAACGGGTGGATTCGCACGCGTGGAGGAAGTTACGGCCGCGGCGATCGAGAAAGTTTTCGCAGTGAACGTCATGGGTGCGATCTTATGCGCTCGCGAAGCCGTGCGCCGCATGTCAACTCGGCACGGCGGAACAGGTGGTGCGATCGTCAACATCTCCTCGCGAGCGGCCCATACGGGATCGGCAGGCGAGTGGGTTCACTATGCGGCAACTAAGGGGGCCATTGACAGCTTCACAATCGGATTGGCACGGGAGGTAGCAACCGAAGGAATTCGCGTCAACGCGGTAGCTCCGGGTCTAGTGGACACCGGTCTGCATGCCGCCAACGGCGAGCCCGAGCGATTGCAGCGATTAATGCCCACGATCCCAATGCAAAGACCTGGTCAGCCCAGAGAGATCGCCGAAGGAGTGTTATGGCTCTTGTCTCCTGCTGCCTCTTACGTGACTGGAGCTATTCTGCAGATTGGTGGCGGACGATAGGGCGGTTTTCAGGCTGTCAGATTCAAACTCGTTGGTTTCTGGTCTCCAAAGCTCTCCGCAAATAGGCCTTGGTCCTTTCGGGAAGGCGCGAGGCAAAGAGAACATCTCGCAGTTGTGAAGGCGGCAAAGCCCGGGCAAATTCCACAGCCCGGGCCAGCGGGGTGTGCTGGTTGCGGAGCAGGGCGATGCGAACTTCGTGCCGCATCGACCATTTCGCATGATGGCAGACCGCTTCCACAAAGGCCGCCGTCGCGCGTCCTTGCAAAGCCTTGACGATTGCAGCTTCGCTCAGCCGTGGATTTTCCAGAGCGGCTTGCCAGACGCGCAATTCCTTATCAATCAATAGCGCGGCGGCGACTAGTGTCGACGAGCGCCGAGCCAGAGAAATGCGCTCTCCCAAGGTGATCGAGGGCAGACGGGATACGAGCAGTTCGTCGGCGAGATGCTTGAGATCTGCAGCGGGGGCAGGTTTGAGTGAGAACTGCATCAGATCGAAGGTGTAAAGCTCTCGAATAAGGCGTAGGGCGAGGCTTCGTGGCGTGCGGGGATGCGCGGCAAGAGCCAGACGCACCTTTCGCGATTTGAGCGCACTTGTGCTTTTGCTGAGTTCTTCGATGCGCTCCGCTGGGAACTCCGGGTTCTTGAGGTGCGCGAGCACAAGATCCTCGGAGAAGGGGAGTTCCGCGGGATTCGGCGGGGATACTTCGGGTGGCGTCTCTGTCTGCGGCGCACGAGTTGGATTCTCAAGGTTCATCTGCACATCCCCGGCGAATGAAATGGCGCGGAAATGGGACTCCAGAGTTAGCCAATGATTGCTTTCTCAGCCGCTCTTCGCGCCATGCGGAGCGCACCTTCCACCGGTTCGACCACCTGCGGATTGACTTGGACACGCGCGTCCAGCGTGCGAAGCTCATTGTAGAAAATCTCGCGCACGAGCGAGGCGTGACGAAAGACGCCTCCGATCATGGCCACCGGGACAGACTGGCTTTCATTCGTTGGAAAAAGGCGACGCGTCATGAGCGCGGCAATGCGGGCAAGTTCCTGACCGGCATTCATGAGAACTTTGCGGGCGATTTCGTCTTTGCTGTTTGCGAGAACCGGAAAGAGTTGCGCGAAATCAGGAGGTGGCAGCATGTTTGCCTTGCCAGCAAGGTCGTCGAGCGAATCTGCCGACCAGGCTCTCAGCAATGACCCAACCAATGTGGAATTCGTAAACGCAGCATGCCTGTTCGGATTTACGGCTTCACAATCCGAGGCGCGTAGAACGGCGGTTACGGCCTTGCGACCGATCCAGTGAGCCGAGCCTTCATCGCCAATCGCGAAGCCCCAGCCTCCCGCGCGAGCCGTGTTTCCCAGGCAATCGCGGCCGTATGCAATCGACCCCGTGCCGGCGATCACGATCACGCCCGGACTCGTGTCAAAAGCGGCTTCTACGGCAATTTCCATGTCGCCAACAACATGAGCGGGCATTGGAAGAACCTCTGACAGGATCCGGAGGGCTATAGCTCTGATTTCCGGACGAGTGGCGCCGGATTCCCCCGCAACCGTACAAGCGATTTGTTGGGGGGTAATTTTAGCGGCTTCGCAGGCCTGACGCACTCCCTCATGCAGTGATTCACAAGCCCGCTTTTCTCCGACGCGAACGATGTTGCTGGGCCCCGCGGTTGCGACGGCGAGGGTCTGCGATTCATCGCCAATCACGCAGGTGGTTTTCGTCCCGCCGCCATCAATTCCCAGATAGTAGGGCACGGGATAGTTCTAACACAGGAACATTGGTTATCAGCCCTTCGTTTCCTGGGCCCTGAAGTGGTCTGGGCACACCTTGGGACGGTAGCATAGAGTCTCACTCGCGTTGCAAGTCAATTCTCGCGATAATGACCTCTTTGGAAGCATGGCTCAGTACGACGTTTTGCACTTGGTTTTTTTGGTCGACGTGCCAAGAAAAATATCGGTTTCCAAATCTGATCGCGCATGGGCCTGAACAAAGTCGACTTTGCAATCATCGCGTTGTACCTGGTTGCGATCACGTTGTTTGGTCTGAGCTTTCGCAAACGACACCGGTCGCTCCGCGATTACTTTCTTGCCGGTCGCGAGATTCCCTGGTGGGCGATCGCGCTTTCGATCGTGGCGGCCGAGACCAGCACGCTGACAATCATCAGCATTCCCGGGCTCGCCTACGACACGAATCTTACCTTCCTGCAGGTAGTGATGGGTTACGTGGTGGGGCGGATCGTTATCAGCTTTATCCTGCTGCCGCACTATTTTCGCGGGGACCTGTACACGGCATATGAACTGATCGAACACCGCTTTGGCCGCGGCCTGCGGTCCTTAACCGCAGGATTATTTCTGCTTACGCGGGCTGCGGCTGAGGGCGTGCGCGTTTACGCGGTATCCATCGTCGTGTCAATCGCTCTCGGCACGGGAGAGATCGCATCTATTGCGATTATTACGGCACTAACGCTGATCTATACATTTGAGGGCGGACTCGCCGCCGTGATCTGGACGGATGTTGTGCAGACGGTGATTTACGTCGGTGGAACTCTGGTCGGACTCGCCACGATTATCCACCTCGTCCCGGGAGGATGGCCAGCGATCCACGCTGCCGCAACCAGCGCAGGCAAGTTGAAGTGGCTCGATTTCCGGGGCGACGTCTGGGTGCCCTATACATTTTGGTCAGGAGTGATCGGCGGAACATTTTTCACAGTGGCAAGCCACGGAACCGATCAATTGATTGTGCAACGCTTGCTGGCAGCACGCGGACAAAAGCAGTCGGCAACCGCGCTGATTTCCAGCGGCGTAGCCGTCTTGTTTCAATTTGCATTGTTCCTGATCATCGGCACCATGCTGTGGGCCTACTATCGTGTCCCTGCGACGACGTTTGGAAGGGGGGATCGGATTTATCCGACGTTTATTGTGACGCGTATGCCGCATGGAGTCTCAGGGCTGCTGATTGCGGCGATCCTGGCAGCGGCGATGTCGAACTTAAGTGCGGCTCTAAATTCGCTGTCTTCAAGCGCAATAATGGACTTCTACGTCCGATTGCGTCCACAGCTCGATGAGAAGGAGAAGATGCGCCTTTCACGGCTGGCGACATTGATTTGGGCATTGGTACTGTTTGGACTGGCCTTGATCGCACTACGCAAAGCGGGACGCGTGGTGGAAGTCGGGTTGCAGATTGCCTCTGTCGCGTACGGAGCGCTGCTAGGAGCATTCCTGCTTGGAGTGTTGACGAAAAGGGCAAATGCAAGAGGCGCAGGAATCGGTATGGCCTGTGGTTTCGCAACCGAGCTCTATTTGTGGCTGCGCACGCAGGTGCCGTGGACGTGGTGGGTGCTGATTGGAACGATGGTCACGTTCGGGGTGGGTTGGACAGCCAGTATCTTCCTCGCTAATCCGGTTTCATCGATGGCGACAGAGCGGAAGCGCTAGATCTCAAACTGTATGCGTGCTCGCTGAAATCCCGAATGTTCTGGCCTCTTTCTCCGCGTTTTATCGTTCGCGAGCTTGCGCCAAAGGTTCCACTCCTGCCGTATACTCAACCACTCTGCATGGCGACGACATCGAATGCGGTTTCTACGAGCTCTGAACTCTCCCGTGAGTTGGGCGTCAGCCACGCTGCGGCTGTGGTGGTAGGAACGATCATCGGCAGCGGGATTTTTCTTGTTCCCGCGGAGATGATGCAAGCCGTAGGATCTGCCAAGCTTGTTTATCTGGCATGGCTCGTGGGCGGATTGCTCTCTTTCTTTGGCGCGCTCACATATGCAGAGCTGGGCGCGATGAAGCCGCAGGCTGGCGGCGAGTACGTCTATGTGCGCGACGCTTACGGACCGCTACTGGCTTTTCTATACGGATGGACATGGTTCGTGATCGCAAAACCGGCCTCAATCGCAACCGTTGTCACAGGCCTTGTAAGAATTCTGGGCACGTTTTCTGTGTTTTCTTTTTTTTCCACAGTTATTGTTTCAAAACCGTTCCCGATCGCCTGGGGACAGATCATCGCCATCGCGGCAGCAATCCTGATTTCGTTTCTGAATTATCTCGGAATCAAAAAGGCGGGCGAGTTCCAGCTCGTCTTCACCTTACTGAAAATTGGCATCATTCTCGCGATCGTTTTCGTGTGCTTCAGCGGAATCGGAGACGTGACCGGGCGAGGATGGCTGAACTTTGCGGGAAGCTTCTCCGGAGCAAAGGGTGGAATGGCGGGCTTCATGGCGGCTTTGGTTGCAGCGCTCTGGGCTTATGACGGATGGAACGATTTGAACATGGTGGCCGGGGAAGTGAAGCAACCGGGCAGAAGCATTCCAATCGCATTAGTAGCGGGGGTGGCTATTGTGGGCGCGCTCTACGTGCTCATGAATGCCGGGGTGCAATACGTACTTCCAGCGAGTGCGATTGCTGCTTCGCCGCGACCGGCATCGGATGCAGTCGCAATGGTAATGGGACGCATGGGAGCGGGCATTGTTTCGGCTGGAATGGCGCTCTCCATGCTGGTCACGCTAAACGGCACGATCATGAGCGGAGCGCGCGTACCGTTTGCGGTTGCGCGGGACGGGTATTTCTTTCACGCCCTCGCGAAAGTCCATCCGCGATTTCACACGCCGTCGGTAGCGATTGTCGTGCAGGCGGCGTTGTCAATTCTGCTGCTTCTGCTAGGGGCGAATTTCCGGCAATTATTTTCGTTAGCAATTTTTGCGGAGTGGCTCTTTTACATGATCGCCGGTAGCACGATCTTTGTCTTCCGCTGGCGCGATCCGCAAGCTGAGCGGCCATTTCGCATGCCAGGATATCCAATAGTGCCCGCATTATTTGTGACCGTTGCGGCCGCGCTGCTCTGCTATACGTTCTGGGGAGACCTGCCGTACTCCTGGTATGGGCTGCTCGTCATACTATCGGGAACTCCCGTGTTCCTCGCATTTGCCTCTCTGCGACATCGCTCGACGAAGGCCAATTTGTAAACGATTCAACGAGGAACCACAGATTGCGCAGAGAAGCGCAAGCAGTCTCGGGCCCGGCCCATAGGGATGGCTGAAAAAAAATCCTGTGCAACTTGGCTTTGCTCTTCTCGCTCCTGCTTTAAAATGCGTTCTCCCTGTCCTCGGCGCACAGTGGTGAGAAAGCCTGAAGTCTCCGGTCTTTTGTCCGAAATCTCCTGAACTCGTCGACAAATCGGCCACCCTTCGCCCATTCTGGACCTTTTTCCCGGAAAGAACCTAGCGCGGTTACCTAAGGTCAAGAGCCGTGGACACGTTTACCCCCTGTCCTGTCTCCCGTATTTTGAAGACTCCAAGTTCCCGGCTTTCTCCCCATCCCGGGTCCCAATGGAGCAATTTGCATGGCGATGCCTTACCGTGGATTTCAGCTAGGACTTCTGCCCGAACGCAAGATCAACAAACGTGCGCTCGCAACCAGCTACGGTTTGGTGACACTGGCGGTGATCATCTTTATCAATTTGAGTCTGCTGCTTCCGGAGAGGCTGCAACTGGCTCAGTACCATGTGACGGAACTGATTCCGATGCCGTCACTGCGGCCCGAGCCAGCACCGGTCAAGGTCAAGCCGGAGATCAAGGCGAAGCTGCTTCCGGCTGTGAAGCTGCCAGTATTCGAGCAACCCAAGCTGGTGGTACCGCGGGAGCTGCGCCGCGAAATGCCGAAACCGGTGGAGGCGCCCAAAGTGGTGGTGAATCAGTTTGCCGCCCCGGAAGTGAAAATGGCGGCGGGAGGAGCGCGCCCGCAACTGGTGCATACGGGAGACTTCGGCGGCAGTTCGGCAACTCCAACAGTCAATGCACCGGTTCAGAAAGTTCAGACTGGCGGCTTTGGCGATCCCAATGGCTTGCCGGGCACAGGCAAGCAGGGCGCGAAATTGTACGCGGCATCGCTGGGATCGTTTGACATGCCGGCAGGCCCGGGACAAGGCAATGGCTCAGGCGGAGCGAAAGGAATCAAAGGCACGGTCGCCAGCGCCGATTTTGGAAACGGCATCGCCAATGGTGGTAAGGGCGACGGCCGCAGCAATGGCCAGGGAGTTTCAACGGGAGGATTCGGATCAGAACAGGTCGTGCATCAGGGCCCGAAGATCGTTCCAGCCGACACTGGAGCTCCGACTACTCCGGTCGAGATTACGTACAAGCCGAATCCCGTCTACACCGACGAAGCACGCAGCCTGAGGCTGGAAGGAGAAGTCCTGCTCGAAATGACGTTCTATGCCAACGGCACGCTCCATGTAAATCGTGTGGTGCGGGGATTAGGACATGGATTGGATGAAGCCGCTATCGCGGCGGCCAGCAAGATTCGGTTCAAACCGGCGTTGCGCAGCGGGCAGCCGGTCGATTCGACGGCGATCGTCCATGTTGTGTTTCAAATGGCTTATTGAGAACTGTTGCCAGTAGAGAGTACCCGGTTGCCCGATTCGGCGCTGGGTGAGAACGAGGAATAAGAGTTTAACGAAAGTGGACTAGAGAGGGATCGTTATGCGTACTTGGAATTGGGTTCTTAGTGCGGCTTTGCTGTCCTCGATGAGCGTTGCAGCACAGCAGGCGACGGACGCCACGCCGGCGGCGCAAGTGTCCACGTCCGCCGCAGGTCAGCCATCACAATCGTCTACGCCGGATGCTGCGGCCACGTCATCGCAATCCGCGACAGTGTCTGCAACTCAAGCTTCGCAGACGGTGCCCTCTACTCCAGCGCCGCCTCCGCAGGCGGCTGCTCCAACCACGATGGATCAGGTCGTGACAGTGGTTATCGAGCACGAACACGGACTGATCAAGGCGCTGGCCAGTCGCACGCCCGTGGTTGAAACCTATCTGCAGAATCTGAGCAATGATGCCCAGCTCGGTCCGGTTCCCAGTGGAGATCACTACTTCCTCGGCCGCATGGATATGGGCGAAACCGTCGATCGCAAAGATTACCTAAAGGAAGTGGAAAAGAACGGAATGCAGGCGAGACTTCTGGGAGGCTTCGAGAAGTTGTACAAAGTTCAGTATCAGCCGCTCGGATTCTCCTGGATGGTTTA
>JASHPL010000272.1 GCA_030038125.1 Candidatus Sulfotelmatobacter sp. | reverse complement strand
GCGGGGGGGCGCCGGTATATGTCTGGCCGGGTGGTGGTATTACTTTTATGGTGGAGGTTACGCGCGTGCCGCAGAATGCTTTTGGCTACGTGCCCACTCCTGCACTCGTGGCTCCCATTGAATTTACGTTAAGACTTGGAGACTATGTTGCACTGGGTGGATACGCGGAAAATGTGCGTCCTTTGAGTTCGGTGACGCAAGATCATGACGGCAGGCGGCGATTGAAGGCGCGAATGGATAATCCCTGGCCGCTCGAATCGGGAGCGAAAATCGGCAAACCATGAATGTCCGCGCTCAAATGAGAATGTTGCCCGATGGCCGGCGGCTCCATCTTCAGGATGGACCCATCGATCTCATCATTGAAGCTTTTGGCTCAGAACCTGAAATCATAAAAGCGTATCGCGCGGCCTACGCACGCTTTGTCGGCTTGCTCGACGAACTTTGCGCCGAGCTGCCATTTCTTCGCCGGCCTTGTTCCCCGGAAACGGGCTGGCCGCACGGTACGGTGGCGCGCAGAATGCTGGCTGCCGTACTGCCGTATGCTTCCCAACATTTCATCACGCCGATGGCCGCAGTGGCTGGCGCAGTCGCCGAGGAAATTCTTGCTGTCATGGTCTCCACGGCCGAGCTTTCTCGTGCTTATGTGAACGACGGCGGAGACATTGCCTTGCATATAGGGAAAAGCGAAAAATTTGCAGTAGGAATGATCGATCGGCTGGATCGCCCTTCGCTCTTTGGAACGACCACCCTCAGATCGGATCACCCGGTACGCGGCATCGCAACCAGTGGTTGGCGAGGACGCAGTTTTTCCCTTGGCATCGCCGATGCGGTCACAGTGCTCGGCGATCGCGCAGCTCCGGCCGACGCTGCCGCGACAATCATCGCCAATGCCGTCGATTTGCCCTCCCATCCTGCCGTCGTCCGAGTTCCCGCCTGCGAACTTGCTCCCGATAGCGACTTGGGATCTCGCCTTATCACACAAAAGGTCGGGAATCTGGGCCTGGACGAGATTCATCAGGCGCTGGCATCCGGCGCGAGCATGGCGGAACGATTGCTCCGCATGCGGCTGATTCGCGCGGCCGCACTCCATCTGCAGGGAGAAACTCGCACGGTCGGAGAAGTCGCAATATCGACTCCGCTTTCGAGTTCAACTTCTGAAAGGATGCTGGTGCATGCCTGAGGTCGTTGTTCGAAAGACGCTCACTTGCGTGGAGGAAATTTTTCACGAAGGCGGACCGATCGCGCAAAACCCGCTGCGTCGCGCGGCTATGCTGGCTGTCATTCACAATCCGTTCGCGGGATACTACGTGGAAAAAATCGAAGATTTCATGGACGATTTGAAGCCCCTCGGTTTAGAGATGGTTCGCTTCCTTATCGTCGCGCTTGGCGGAGATCCCCAGAAAATCGAGGGTTACGGAAAAGGGGCAATCGTCGGCCCAGCCGGAGAAATCGAGCATGGAGCTCTGTGGCACGTGCCTGGCGGATATGCCATGCGCGAAGTGCTGGGCGGGGCTAAAGCGATTGTGCCATCGACCAAGAAGGTTGGTGGCCCGGGTACACGCCTCGACATTCCCATCACGCACATCAACGCTTCTTACGTGCGAAGCCATTTCGATGCCATGGAAGTCGGCATCAGCGATGCTCCCCACGCCGACGAAATAGTACTTGCGTTGGTAATGACGACCGGTCCGCGGGTTCATGCGCGCGTGGGCGGATTGAAAGCCTCGGAAATCAAGGGCCAAGACGGGTTAAGGTGAGGGCATCCAGCGCAAGGAGAACGGATGAAAGCCAAAATTCGCAAGCTAGCGATCTTCGTGGAGGAAACCCGCCGCGAAATGGATCGCGAAATTTCTCCACCCACGCGAAAGGCCGCGGCCGTCGCGGTGATCGAGAATCCTTATGCCGGGAAGTACGTCGACGATCTTTCCGAACTGATGGCCATCGGGGAAGAACTGGGGGAACTGCTTACGACGCGCGCAGTTCAGGCACTTGGAATTCAAGGTTCCGCGGTCGAGAGTTATGGCAAAGCCGCCGCCGTCGGTGAAAATGGAGAGCTCGAACACGCAGCTGCGATTCTTCATCCTAAACTCGGTACTCCCGTTCGCCGGGTTCTGGGTAAAGGCGCAGCTCTGATTCCCTCATCGAAAAAACGGGGTGGGCTGGGACTCGCGCTCGACATCCCGCTAGGCCACAAAGACGCCGCCTTTGTTCGCAGCCATTTCGATGGCATTGAAGTGCGTATGAACGACGCTCCGCGAGCCAACGAAATTATGGTCGCAGTCGCGGTGACCGACAGCGGACGTCCTCTGCCGCGGGTTGGCGGTCTTACGAAAGATCAGATCAAAGGCGAAGACGGGCTCCGGTAAATCTCTCAATACACCTGTGGGACCATCCGAGCGCACCTGTCCGGAGGAGCCAAGCTTCACGGGGCGAGAAGGTCAAGCTTCGTTTCAGGACACGAACTTGGTCTCTTACGATCGCACGATCTCCGGCACTCGCGTCGCCGGTGGTGTGTTGCGGCTGCGCTGAATGCTCACAGCGCCGTCGGTTATGACCATTCCAATTCCCGGCAGATCTCCTTTCTGGATGCTCTCAAGCAGATTCCCACCAGAGGAGTGTTGTGCCGTATCTAGAAACACGAAACTCGCTTCGCGTCCCCGCGCGATGATCCCGCAGTTCAGCGCGCGCATCTTGGCCGTATTGCCAGTGGCCAGACAGATCGCTTGTTCCGCGGGAATCTCACCCAGCGACGACAACATCGCTATCATTCGCAGAATACCGAGCGGCTGCACCCCCGATCCTGCCGGGGAATCAGTGCCCAGAATGACGCGATGCAATTGTTTCAGCTCTTGCGCTGTGCGCAACGCCAGCAAACCTGCCCGCTCGTTTCCATTGTGAACAATTTCCAAGGCTCGTGGCGAGCGTTCGCAGAGCTCCCGAATCTGATCGTCGGGTAGTGCGGTGTGGCCGCCATTGATGTGTCCGATCACGTCGGTATCGGTCTCCAAAACAATATCCTTGTCGATCAGAGTCGATCCCGGAATCGAAGGCCCTCCCGTGTGAATCGTGCTCTGGACGCCATATTTGCGCGCCCAAGCAACCATGCGGCGGCCTGTGGTTCCATCTTTTACACTACCCAGTCCCACCTCGCCGAGGAACCTCACGCCCGCGGCGGCCAGTTCCTTAAAATCGTCTTCGACCATGCCTTGTTCCAGTACTGGCGCGCCGGCATAAATCTTCACGCCTCCCGGACGAAACGCCTGGAAGGCACGCTGGGCGAAAACCGCCATCGCCTTCACCCCGACGATATCTTTGGGCCGACCGGGTGTATGAACTTCGCCCGCCGAAATCATGCTAGTGACGCCGCCATGCAGACAGCTATCGATCCATCCCAGTTGATTCTGGCGCGGAGTCCAGTCACCGCACACCGGATGAACGTGGCTGTCGATCAATCCTGGTGCGAGTGCTGTACCGTTGGCATCGATCGTGGTTGTAGCGCCATCCGCTTCCAGTTCCTTGTTCTTCCCGACCGCATCGATCACGCCATCGACGGCGACGACCGTGTCGGCGTCGAGAATCGGATGGTTGACGTCTCCGCTGAGAAGTAGCCCGATGTTGCGGATGACGAGCTTATTTGGCAGTTGAGGTTTTGCGGGCGAATCCTGACTCATTGCTCCTTACTCCAGCTCTATCAGCACTCATGACTTCCTTTTGGCCGTTTCGCGGATCCGGGGTCAATGGCTTGGCTTATCCACCGCTAACCGCGGGCACAATCGAAATGATCGATTCGGAAGTAATCTGAGTCGCGAGTCCGCCTGTGTACCGGACATTCTCGTCCCCGATGAAAATGTTGATGTGTGCTCGGAGTTGTCCTTGCTCCGTGACCATGCGGTCCCGGATACCGGGATACATTTGCCACAATGCCGCCAGAACCTCGTTCAGACTGCCCGAAGCGTGTTCCAGTTGAATCTGGCTGCGGCCACCCGTAAATTCTCGCAGTGCTGCTGGAATGTGGAAGGTCACTAGGCACTTACCTCTTCTTCGAGTAACGGCTCGCACGCGTCTTTTTGGTCTTCGCACCGGATGTGTTGGACTGCGATGGCTTCGGCTTAGTCACGCGTGAATTGCCAGACGCATCCTCAAGAATCACGCTGCGCACGCACAAGATCGACGGAAGTCCCTGGAGAATCTTTTCCCACGTCTTGCCTTCGTCCCGTGAGCCAAAAAGTACTCCGCTACGCGTGCCAAGGTAGAGTCCGACTGGATCGTATCCGTCTGCCGTCAGTGCGTCGCGCAAGACCGTCTCATACGCATCTTTTTGCGGCAAGCCGCGCATCAGAGGTTCCCACGAAGCGCCGGCATTACGAGTTCGATAGACCCTGAGCTGGCCGTCGCAGGCGCATCGAAACTCGTCAGATTCGACGGGCACGATATAGACCCAATCAGGTCTTCGTGGATGCACCAGCATAGCGAACCCAAAATCGGATGGCACTCCATTCGCAATATCGTTCCAGCTCTCAGCACAGTCATCGGAGCGGTAAAGTCCCCAATGATTTTGCAGGAAAAGTCGTTCTGGGCGAGCGGGATGCATCACGATTTTATGGACGCATTGGCCGAACTCCGGATACTTGTTAGGCCTGAACATGGCGCGCACACCGCGGTTCTGCGCACTCCAGGTCTGGCCTCCATCTTCGGTGCGGTAAACCCCACCCGAGGAAATCGCGACGTACATGCGCTGATGGTTCGCCGGATCGAGCACAACGGTGTGCAAAGCCAAGCCTCCATTGCCCGGCAACCACCGCGGGCGATGCGGATGATCGAACAGACCCCGCACCAAAGACCAGGTTTCTCCCGCGTCGCGGCTCTCGAACAGCGCGGCCGGTTCCACGCCACAATAGATCACATCCGGTTCGTCGGTCCGGCCAAGCGCAATCTGCCAGATATTCTTCAGCGAAGTACTCGTGTCAGCGGGAAATCGAATCGGCGCTTGTTGCGGGTTGGTCCAGATCTTGCCGAAATCATCGCTGGACCGCAGCATCGTGCCCCAGTAGCTTTGCGTCGAGGCCCAGATCCGATGCCGATCGGCGCGGCCATCGTACGCAAGCGCGTAGACAGTCTGCCCGTGAAAATATGGACCACCCACCTCCCATCGTTTGCGTTCGGCGTTTGAGCGCAGAATGAATGCGCCTTTGATCGTTCCCAGTAATAGCAGAAAGTTTCCTCTTTTTACGCGAACATGGTGCACCGTGTGCAAAACCGTGCTCGGCGGCACGCTTCGGTCTTCGCTGCTTGTGGAAGAAACAATGGCAGCCGACAGAACTGCCTCGAGAGCAGCCTGGATTTCACTGGCGCGTTGATAGCGCTGCACTGGTTCTTTCGCCAGGCAGCGTTGAATGACGGCCCACAATCCTGGAGGAACCGGAGGACCGAGCGCGGTTGGAATCTCGCGCATAATGGCTGAACTGATCTCAAACCCGGTGCGTCCTCCAAATGGCAAGCGACCGGAAGCCGCCTCATAGAGCACAACTCCCAGCGCCCATATATCGCTTGCATAGTCCGCCGGCTCGCCTTTCAAAATTTCGGGAGCCATGTAGGGGAGAGTGCCGCTGACACTCGATACATCCTGCACACTGGCAAAAGAAACCGTCGGACCCTCGAAGATTCCCCCGCCTACTCGTTTCGCTAAGCCGAAATCGAGAACCTTCGCCAGTCCGTCGGACGTGACCACAATGTTTGCGGTTTTAAGATCCCGATGCACAATACCGCGGTCATGGGCTCGCGCCAGGGCGCTTGCGATCTGGATGCCATAACGCAACACCGACTCGGGAGGCAACCCATTCTCGCCGCACATCTCGCGCAGCGTCTTGCCCTCGAGCAGCTCCATGATGATGTAGAGCTCGCCCTCGGTTTCGCCAACCTCGTGAATCGTGCAGATATTGGGATGAGACAGGGAAGAAGACGCTCGCGCCTCTTCGAGCAAGTCTTGCCGCGACGACGTATCCGCTAGCGCACCTTTTTTGACGACCTTCACCGCTACGTCGCGATGCAGGGTTTCGTCGTAAGCGCGATAGACAATGCCCATTCCTCCTTCCCCGAGCTTCGCTACCACGCGGCAATGACCAAAAAACTGACCGATCACAGAATCTTCCTCACGCTGCCATGCTAGGCTGGGCTTCGCGGCGCCGTCAACGAAATGACGCCTTCGGCCTGCGATTCAGGCGCTATCGTGTCGAGTTCCTGCGCCCAACATCCTCGCGCAGCGGGCGCAATTAGAGTATCCTCTTGAGCGTCATGAGCATTCGAATCGCATTGTCCGCAGCATTCCTGATGCTGATTGCTACTTCTGTTTTCGCGCAACCTCCAGTAGCAGCCCAGCAAACGCCCGCGACCTCTACAGCGAAACCAGAAGATACCGAAGTTTGGGAACCAGTGCCTCCCGTCGTTACGCCCGGCGCTAATGATGCCGCCCCTCCTTCCGATGCCATCGTGCTCTTTGACGGGAAGAATCTCGACGAGTGGGTATCGGCGCAGGACCGATCGTCGGCCAGATGGACCGTCGGGGACGGTGTGGTCACGGTGAATAAGGCGGCGGGGAATATCGAAACCAAACGCAGCTTTCACAATTATCAACTGCACATCGAGTGGAGGATTCCGGCCAACATCACCGGCTCGGGGCAGGCGCGCGGCAACAGCGGCGTCTTCCTTGCCTCAACCGGTCCCGGCGACGCCGGATACGAGCTGCAGGTGCTCGATTCCTACAACAACAAAACCTACGTCAACGGCATGGCTGGCAGCATCTACAAGCAGTCCATTCCCCTGGTCAACCCAAGTCGCAAGCCGGGAGAGTGGCAGAGCTACGACGTGGTCTGGACCGCTCCCACTTTTAATGATGACGGCTCGCTGAAAACTCCGGCGTACGTCACAGTATTCTTCAATGGCGTGCTGGTGCAGAATCATTTCGAACTGAAGGGCGAGACGCGCTACATCGGCCAGCCTTTCTACAAGAAATTAGATGGCGCACCCGTCAAGCTGCAGGCGCATGGCGATCACAGCGAGCCCATCAGTTTTCGCAATATCTGGGTGAGGGAACTCCCGTAAAGACGTTTAATGCCCGTGGGGCAGTGCAAAAGCGATATAGATTCCGCCAGAACCAAATTTCGGGTCCTTCCCGCCGCCGGCAGCGATCACCACGTATTGACGTTCATCAATCAAGTACGTCGCAGGAGTCGCGTTTCCGGCAAAAGGCAGAGTGCTTTCCCAAAGCAACTCCCCCGTCGATTTGTCGAAAGCGCGGAACTTTCGATCATAGTTTGTCGCGCCGATGAAGAGCAGGCCGCCGGCGGTAACAATCGGTCCGCCATAATTTTCCGACCCGGTATTATTCAGTCCCTGCGCCGCGAGCGCAGGATATTCCCCAAGGTTAATTTTCCATTTGTACTCCCCGGTATTCAGATCGATCGCACTGAGCGTGCCCCAGGGCGGCGCGATAGCGGGATACCCATCAGCATCGAGAAAACGGCGATATCCGGTCAGCCGATATTTCATCGCGAGATACTGCGGCTCGCCTCCGGAGAGTTCCCTGTTCTCCCCCGTCAGGAGAAAATTCACCAGCCCACTGAGTTGATCCTCGTGCACGTTGGGGAACGCGGGCATGCGTCCTTTGCCGTTCTGAATGGTACGACTGATCTCGCCAGAGCTCAATCGATCGCCAATGCCTACGAGCGAAGGAATTTCTGGTGGCGATCCAGCCCGTGCCTCGCCATGACAAACGCTGCACTGGCTCATGTAGACGGCCTTCGCGCCATGCTCGCCCGTGTCTTCGTACAGTTCGCCAGTCCAAGCCATTTCGTTCGAATTGACGTAGAGCATGCCGGTTTCCGGATCGACCGCCGGCCCTCCCCACTCTGCTCCGCCATCAAATCCCGGAAAAACCAGCGTTTCCTTGCCGAGGCTGAAGGGTACGAACTGACCATCATTCCGCATGCTTCGAAAATGTGCGAGCGCATACGCGTGAGCTTCCGGCGTGCGGTTCGTCAGATCATTCTCAGTCAACTTCTGGCGGGCGTAGGGCAAGGGCTTCGTGGGCAGACCTTGCTCTGGTGCAGCCTGCTCTCCGGGCAGATTGCTGGGGGGATACTTCTTGTCTTCAATTGGAAATAAGGGCTGGCCAGTTAGCCGATCGAAGAGAAAAACAAAACCCTGCTTACTGGTTTGTGCAACGGCGTCAATCTTTTTGCCATCGTGCCAGATCGTCGCCAGCACAGGCGCGGAAGGAAAATCGCGGTCCCACAGATCGTGACGCACACCCTGAAAGTGCCAGATTTGCCGGCCCGTGGCTGCATCCAGCGCGATCAGACAATTCGCGAACAGATCATCTCCCACGCGATCCGCGCCATAAAAATCAAACGAGGCCGATCCTGTAGGAACGTAGAGTATGCCTCGCTTCGGATCGAGCGCGAAGCCAGCCCAGTTATTGGCCGCTCCGCTCGTTTTCCAGGCTTCTTTCGGCCACGTCTCATAGCCA
>JASHPL010000271.1 GCA_030038125.1 Candidatus Sulfotelmatobacter sp. | reverse complement strand
CCGCTCCCGACCTGTTTTCGCTAAGGATTATTCTGCAGGCAACTCTGCCGGCAGGTCTTCGTTTTCGCCCTCATGCCGCATAAGCTCGAGAGCGCGCTCCGCCTCTTCGTACGCCGCGGAAACTTCCGCCTGAACCTTGGCCGCGGCCTCTTCCATTTCTGGGAGAGGCGTACGTTGCGGTAATACTCCATGCCGGTTCCGGCAGGGATCAGGCGTCCGACGATGACGTTCTCCTTCAGACCGCGCAGGTGATCGACGGCGCCCTGGATCGAAGCTTCGGTGAGCACGCGCGTGGTCTCCTGGAACGACGCCGCCGAGATGAATGAATCAGTGGAGAGGGACGCCTTGGTGATGCCCAGAAGCAGCGGCCGTCCGGTCGCCGGCTTGCCGCCCTGCGCGATCACGCGTTCGTTCTCTTCGCGGAACTTGAACTTGTCGAGCTGCTGCTCGAGCAAGAAGGAAGTATCGCCCACGTCCTCCACCTTCACCCAGCGCATCATCTGGCGAACAATCACTTCGATGTGCTTGTCGCTGATGTTGACGCCCTGCAGCCGGTAGACTTCCTGGATTTCGTTGACCAGGTAAGCTTGCAACTCTTTCTCACCCAGCACGGCCAGGATGTCGTGCGGGTTGAGCGGGCCATCCATGAGCGGTTCGCCCGCCTTGACGCGCTCGCCTTCCTGCACGTTGATGTGAACGCCACGCGGAACCGAGTATTCCTTCTCAGTACCGTTGTCGGCGACCACATAAACCTTGCGCTGGCCTTTCGAAATCTCTCCGAACTTGACCGTGCCATCGATCTCGCTGATGACCGCGGTTTCATGCGGCTTTCGGGCTTCGAAGAGTTCAACCACGCGCGGCAGACCGCCGGTGATGTCCTTCGTCTTAGTGGTTTCGCGCGGGATCTTGGCCAGGACATCGCCCGGACTGACGGTGTCGCCGTCCGCGACCATAAGGTGCGAACGTGACGGCATCAGGTAGCGTTTGCTGGTCTTGCCCTTGATCACGATCGCGGGCTGGCGTTTCTCGTCCGGAGAATCGCCGACCACATGTCGTGACAAGCCGGTGACTTCGTCGACCTCCTCGTGCAGTGTGACGCCTTCCTGCAGGTCTTTGAACTGCACCGTGCCGCCGATTTCAGTCAGGATGGCAAAAGTGTACGGATCCCACTCGACCATAACCTGGCCGAGCGTGACCGCATCGCCCTCGTTGACCTTCACTTTGGCGCCGTACACAACCGAGTAGCGCTCGCGCTCGCGGCCCTTGTCATCGACCACCGCGATCGAGCCCTGACGGTTCATCACAACCAGATCGCCGGTCTTCGACTTCACGGTCTGCAATCCGATGAAGCGGACAGTGCCGGTGTTCTTGGCTTCAAGACGCGACTGCTCGGAGACTCGCGATGCCGTACCACCGATGTGGAAGGTTCGCATGGTGAGCTGCGTTCCCGGTTCGCCGATGGACTGTGCCGCGATGACGCCGGTGGCTTCGCCCAGTTCGACGAGGCGCCCGGAGGCCAAGTTGCGGCCGTAGCACATCACGCAGACGCCGCGCTTCGATTCGCAGGTCAGCACCGAGCGGATCTTTACGCGCTCAATGCCGGCAGCCTGAATCGCTCCCGCGAGGTCTTCTGTGATCTCCTGGTTGACATCGACGATGACGTTGCCGTCATAGTCTTTAATTTTTTCCAGCGACACGCGGCCAATGATTCGGTCGCGCAGCGGCTCGATGATTTCGCCGGCTTCCACGATGCCTTGCACGTAGATGCCATCTACGGTGCCGCAATCGTATTCGCTGACGATCACATCTTGCGCCACGTCGACCAGACGCCGCGTGAGATAACCCGAATCGGCAGTCTTGAGTGCCGTGTCGGCCAATCCCTTGCGGGCGCCGTGAGTCGAAACGAAGTATTCGAGCACCGTCAGGCCTTCGCGGAAGTTGGCCGTAATCGGCGACTCGATGATTTCTCCAGAGGGCTTGGCCATGAGTCCGCGCATGCCGGAGAGCTGGCGGATCTGCTGTTTCGATCCGCGAGCACCGGAGTCAGCCATGACGTAAATCGGGTTCAGCTCGCCTTCTTTGTCGCGCTTCTGCATCTCACCGAACATTTCGTCGGCAACTTTTTCCGTGATCGCCGACCAGATTTCGATGACCTTGTTGTAGCGCTCGCCGTTGGTGATCGCGCCGTCCAGATACTGCTGCTGCACGTTCACGACCTGCTTCTCAGCATCTTTTACCAGGACTTTCTTGCTGTCGGGGATGACCATGTCATCGATGCCGATCGACAATCCCGCACGGGTGGCGAAGCGGAAGCCCAACGATTTGACTTCGTCGAGCATCTTGACCGTCGTTTCGAGCCCGAATTTCAGGTAGCCGTAGTTGACCAGAGCGCCAATGCCCTTTTTCTTAAGCAGGCCGTTAATGAACGGCATGCCCTCGGGCAAATGATCGTTGAGAATCGTGCGCCCCACCGTGGTATTGATGAACGACCGCTCAATCTGCACCGGATCGGTGTGAATGATGTCCTGATCGTCATAGGCGGTGGTCAGGTCCACCAGTTCACCCGAATAGCGCAGGCGAATCGGAGTCAGCGTTTCCACCTCGCCCGCATCGAGCGCGAGCAGGACCTCTTCGATGTTGGCGAATGCGCGTCCTTCCCCTTTCGCGCCTGGCTTGGCCTTGGTCAGGTAGTAGAGGCCCAGCACCATGTCCTGCGTGGGCACGGTGATCGGTTGACCCGAAGCCGGCGAAAGAATGTTATGCGAAGCCAGCATCAGAACACTGGCTTCAACCTGCGCTTCCGGGGACAACGGAATGTGCACTGCCATCTGGTCTCCATCGAAGTCGGCGTTGAATGCGGTGCAGACCAGCGGGTGAATCTTGATGGCCTTGCCTTCGACCAACACCGGCTCAAATGCCTGAATGCCCAAGCGGTGCAGCGTGGGAGCGCGGTTCAGCAGGACGGGGTGATCCTTAATGACTTCTTCCAGGATGTCCCAAACGATTGGTTCCTGCTGCTCGACCATTTCTTTGGCCTGCTTGATGGTCGTGACGTTGCCCGTTTGTTCCAGCCGGTGATAGATAAACGGCTTGAACAGTTCGAGCGCCATCTTCTTTGGCAATCCGCACTGATGGAGCTTGAGTTCGGGACCGACCACGATGACCGAACGTCCGGAGTAGTCGACACGCTTGCCCAGCAGGTTCTGGCGGAAGCGTCCCTGCTTGCCTTTCAGCGTGTCCGAGAGTGACTTCAGCGGACGGTTGTTCGCACCGCGCAACACGCGGCCACGGCGTCCGTTGTCGAAAAGCGCATCGACGGCTTCCTGCAGCATGCGTTTTTCGTTGCGCACGATGACTTCGGGCGCGTGCAGATCCATCAGCTTCTTCAACCGGTTGTTGCGGTTGATGACGCGCCGATAGAGGTCATTCAGATCGGACGTGGCGAACCGGCCACCATCGAGTGGAACCAAGGGACGCAGCTCCGGGGGAATGACCGGAATCACGTCGAGAATCATCCAGTGCGGCTTGTTGCCGCTCTTGCGGAATGCCTCAACCACTTTCAGGCGCTTCGCGTACTTGAGCCGCTTCTGCAGCGAGGACTCGTTCTTCATCTTCTCGCGCAGTTCGGTCGAGAGCGCATCGCTATCGACGCGCTTGAGCAGTTCCTTGATCGCTTCCGCGCCCATCATGGCTTTGAAGCCAGCGGGACGGTACTGCTGATCGAGTTCGCGGAACTTGGCCTCGTCCTTAATGACCTCGCGCTCTTTCACCGGAGCGTCGCCAGGTTCGACGACGACATACGCCTCAAAATAGAGCACGGACTCAAGATCGCGCAGAGAGATGTCGAGCAAGTGCCCAATACGGCTGGGCAATCCTTTAAAGAACCAGACGTGGGAGCACGGCGAGGCCAGCTCAATGTGGCCGAGCCGTTCGCGACGCACTTTCGAGAGTGTGACCTCCACGCCGCACTTGTCGCAGATCACGCCGCGGTGCTTCATGCGCTTGTACTTGCCGCACAAGCACTCCCAGTCGGTGACCGGCCCAAAGATGCGCGCGCAAAACAAGCCGTCGCGCTCGGGTTTGAACGTACGGTAGTTGATGGTCTCGGGCTTTGTCACTTCGCCGTGGGACCAGCTCCGGATTTTTTCCGGCGAGGCCAGGCTGATACGAATGGCGTCGAAGTCCGCGATCACATTGGCCATTTCAAATGGGCTCGAACGAAACAAGGTGTTCCTCCGCTTTTCTCGGCTGTTGCGCCGCCGATTGCGGCTCTTGAAAGCGTCGCTAGTCGTTGGTCGCTAGCGAAATCTGTTGACCCGCGAATCCAAGAGCAAAATCCACGGGCCTTGTCTTCAAAGTCGAAATTCCGTGTCGCTGGCCACCAAGTGCCAGCGACTGAGACTCAATCGGCCGCCGCGCTGGCTGTTGGCTTCTTCTCTGCCGCCTTGATCAATTCAACATCGAGGCAGAGCGACTGCAATTCGCGAATCAGCACGTTGAACGATTCCGGCACGCCGGGCTCCATGGCGGCTTCGCCCTTGACGATGGCTTCGTAAATCTTGGTGCGTCCATAAACGTCGTCGGACTTCGCCGTAAGCAGCTCCTGCAGGATGAACGCTGCGCCATAGGCTTCCAGCGCCCAGACTTCCATTTCTCCGAAACGCTGTCCGCCGAACTGCGCCTTGCCGCCCAGCGGCTGCTGGGTGATCAGCGAGTATGGACCGATGGAGCGTGCGTGAATCTTGTCGTCCACCAGGTGCGACAGCTTCAGCATGTAGATGTAGCCGACGGTGACGGGTTGTTCGAACTTCTCCCCCGTCATGCCGTCGTACAGAGTCGTCTTGCCCGAGGTCGGCAAGCCTGCGTGCTCGAGCAGAGCCTTGATCTCGCCTTCTTTCGATCCATCGAAGACCGGCGATCCCATGAACACGCCGTGCGCGAGCGTCGGAGCGACGGACTCGAGTTCTTCCTCGCTCATGTCGGCGATGGTGTCGGCAAGTTGCGAGTCCTTGAACAGCGCCTTCAACTCGCGCCGGATGGCTTCCGTCTTCGTGTTTTCCTTCAACAGCTGGCTGATCTTCTCTCCCAGTTCGTAGCCTGCCCATCCGAGGTGGGTTTCGAGAATCTGACCTACGTTCATACGGGAAGGCACGCCCAGCGGGTTCAGGACGATTTCGACGGGCGTTCCGTCTTCGAGGTACGGCATATCCTCTTCCGGCAGAATGCGTGCGATCACGCCCTTGTTGCCGTGACGGCCAGCCATCTTGTCGCCCACGCTCAGCTTGCGCTTCATGGCGATGTAGACCTTCACCAGCTTGATCACGCCCGGCGGTAACTCGTCGCCTTTGGTTAGTTTTTCTTTCTTCTCGTTAACGATCTTCTTCAGAACATCGATCTGACGGGAAGTCATTTCCTCGATCTCGTCGATCTGCTCGTTCACCCGCGGATCCTTGTCCGCATACTTGATGCGCTTCAGGTTGCGGGTCGAGATGCGCTCGATCTCTTCGCGCGTCAGGATCGTGCCCTTGGTCAACAAGCGCTTGTTGGTGCGTTCGTCGTGCAAATCCGCCTGCACTTCCTTGGCTCCCAGGATGTTTTCGAGACGCTTCAAGCGCTCGTCCGTCAGAATTCGGATTTCGTCCGAAAGGTTCTTTTCGAGCTTCGCGATCTGCGTCGCCTCGATGGCCTTCGCACGCTCGTCTTTCTCCTGGCCCTTGCGCGAGAAGATCTTCACGTCGACGATCACGCCCTCGATGCCCGGCGGGCAGTAGAGTGACGCATCGCGAACGTCTCCGGCCTTTTCGCCGAAGATGGCACGAAGCAGTTTCTCTTCCGGGGTCAGCTGTGTCTCGCCCTTGGGGGTAACTTTGCCGACCAGAATGTCACCCTGCTTCACGCTGGCGCCGATGCGAATCACGCCGGCTTCATCCAGATTCCGCAGCATCGATTCGCTGACGTTTGGAATGTCGCGCGTGACTTCTTCCGGACCCAGCTTCGTGTCGCGCGCTTCGATCTCGAACTCCTCAATGTGCAGCGAGGTGTAGTAATCCTCTTTCACCATCTTCTCGGAGACGAGGATCGCGTCTTCGAAGTTATAGCCGCGCCACGGCATGAAAGCGACCAGGACGTTGCGTCCGAGTGCCAGCTCGCCGTGATCGGTGCAGGGACCGTCAGCGATGACCTGGCCCTTCAGCACGCGCTGACCCTTCTTGACCACCGGTTTCTGATTGATACAAGTGTTCTGGTTCGAGCGCTTGAACTTCGTCAACTGATAGATATCGCTGCCCACTTCGCGCGACAGCTGAGTGGGATGATGTTCACCCTCGACGCGCACGATGATGCGCTCGGAGTCGACCGAATCCACGATGCCGTTGCGCTTTGCCAGAATCACAGCACCCGAGTCGCGCGCCGTAACCCCTTCCATTCCCGTGCCGACAATCGGCGCCTGTGCGCGCAGCAAAGGCACAGACTGCCGTTGCATGTTCGCGCCCATCAGCGCGCGGTTGGCGTCGTCGTGCTCGAGGAAGGGAACCAGCGACGCGGCTACCGAGACGAGCTGCTTCGGGCTGACATCGACGTAATCGACCTCTTCGCGATTTACCAGCACGAAGTTGCCAGCCTTGCGAGCATTAACGAGGTCGGCAGCAATGCGCCCTTTGTCATCGAGCTCAACGTTGGCCTGTGCGATCGTGTGCCGGTCTTCTTCCCACGCCGACAGATAGAACGAGTAAGGCTCAATCTGCGCGGGTTTCTTGCGCTTCTCTTTCAGTTCGGTGTTGATCTTCTCGATCTCGTGCTTCTCGACGTGATCTCCGACTTTGAAATCGGTATCGCCGGTGTTCACGATCGTCACATAATCAATGATCTTGCCGTTCTTGATCTTGCGATACGGAGATTCAATGAAGCCATAGTCATTGATCCGCGCATAGCAGCTCAACGACGAGATCAAGCCGATGTTCGGACCTTCTGGCGTTTCGATCGGGCAGATACGGCCGTAGTGCGTCGGATGTACGTCGCGGACTTCGAATCCGGCTCGCTCACGCGATAGACCACCCGGCCCAAGAGCCGAGAGACGACGCTTGTGCGTGATCTCCGACAGCGGGTTCGTCTGATCCATGAACTGAGAAAGCTGCGACGATCCGAAGAACTCGCGGATCGCGGCCATCACCGGCTTGGCGTTGACCAGGTCGTGCGGCATGGCCGTCGACATCTCCTGGTAGACGGACATCTTTTCTTTGATCGCCCGTTCCATGCGGACCAAGCCGATGCGGAACTGGTTCTCCATCAATTCGCCGACCGCACGCACGCGCCGGTTGCCGAGGTGGTCGATATCGTCCACCGCACCGATGTTGCGGCGCAGCTTCAGCAGGTACGAAATCGTCGCGTAGAAGTCCTCGGGATCGAGCGTGCGCTTTTCGAGGCTCGTCGCTTCCTGATTTTCAAACAGCTTGATGTTGAACTTCAGGCGGCCCACGCGCGAGAAGTCATACTTCCGCGGATCGAAGAACATTCCGTGGAACAGCGCCGTCGCCGTATCCAGGGTTGGCGGATCGCCGGGACGCAGCTTGCGGTAGATTTCGATCAGGGCCTCCTGCGGAGTCTTGATCGAATCGCGCTTCAGCGTCTGGCTGATGACTGTGCCAACGTCGTCCCGCTCAGGGAAGAACAGCGACATTTCCACCACGCCGGAATCGAGAATTTTCGATAGCTTGTCGGCGGTCAGCTCGGAATTGGCTTCGAGCATGACTTCCCCGCTGGTGGTGTCGACCACGTCGCCGGCCACCCATGCGCCTTCGAGGTCGGTGATATCGACTTCAATCTCAGTGATCTTCGCTTTCTGAATTTCTCTTAGGATCTGCGCGTTGATCTTTCGTCCGGAATGCGCGATTTCCTCTCCGGACTTCGACTTGATCGAGTGGGCCAGCTTCATGCCGAGCAAGTTCGTCGGTTTCTCGCTGGTCGGATCGAGCGTCCAGTAGAGTTTCTTGTCGCGGATCGCAATGCGATCCACTGTGTAGAACGTGCGCAAAATGTCTTCGCCCGAACGCAGTCCCAGAGCGCGAAGGAAAATCGTGCCCAGGAACTTGCGCTTGCGGTCGATGCGGACATAGAGCACATTTTTCTGGTCGTACTCGAACTCTACCCAAGATCCGCGATAGGGAATGATCTTGCCGAGGAAGTAGGTGCGGTTGTTCGCCGTCTCAAAGAACACGCCCGGCGAGCGGTGCAGCTGGCTGACGATGACGCGCTCAGTTCCGTTGATGATAAACGTGCCATTCTGTGTCATCAGCGGCACATCGCCGAAGAAAACTTCCTGTTCTTTAATGTCGCGAATCGAACGATTGCCGGTCTCGGCGTCTTTATCGAAGATAGTCAGACGCATCGTGACCTTCAGTGGTGCTGAGTAGGTCATCCCACGCTCTTCGCACTCGGCCACGTCATACTTCAATTGCAAGCCGACCGGGTCGCCGCACTTGTTGCAGAAATCCGGTGTATTGGCGTTATAGGTGCCGCATTTCTGACAGAGCACATCACCCGGATGGAACGGATCGGTAATGACGGTCGATCCGCAGTTCTTACAAGTGGTGCGCAGATGGTGCAGGCCTTTCAGGTGGCCGCACTTACACTCCCAATTCCCAATGGCGTAATCCACAAACTCCAGTTGTGATACGTTGCGGAAATCGGTGATGGGGAAGACGGACTGAAACACCGCCTGCAAGCCGCCGTCTTCGCGCTCGCTGGGCAGTTTGTCCATCTGGAGAAAGCGATCATAGGAACGCTTCTGAACCTCGATCAGGTTCGGAATCTGGATGGTGGCCGGAATTTTGGAAAAATCAAAACGCTTGCGGAAGGTATTATTCTTCATCTTCGAGAGACTCCCAATCTCACGCGCAGCCGAGGGCCGCGCTCAAACCGCGGAATGTGGGCGCTTGCGGCGCCGCGGTACTTACCGAATGAACTTGAATCGTGTGTAGAACCTGAACAAACCTGGAACCTCTACCGGCAAACGGAAAAGACAACAGGGCGTCTGCCGGGACAGTGCTTCCCGCAGACGCCAGCCAAGGCGTTTTGCCATTTCTGATTTGAACTCTTTCGCGCCAGTTCTCCGGCCTGTTTTCCGCCCCGCCTGCCCGCGGAGCAGCCGCTCAAAGCTTATTTTTCGCGGGCTTCGCCCGCCCTGCGTGAAGCCCCTAAAGCGACGTTATATAGATGCTAACACTGTCTCTCTGGGTTCACAAGTACCAATCATACACCAAAACGATTTTGCACAGCTTCTGGTGCAATTGCATAACTCACGAAGTCTGGACCCACTTCTGGCTGTCGTTGCCAGAAGTGGGTCTTCGTTACCGTTGGAAATTCCTCGCTGTCGGCTGGCCAGAGCGACTTACTGGCCAGCAGCTCCAACAGATTCCCTGCGACTCGGCCATAAAAAGGCCTCTCAGGATGACCGCGGCAGGGCTTAAACGCCCTGCAAACCGCGGTCACTTCACTTCTACCGTCGCGCCCGCGTCGGTGAACTTCTTCTTGATCGTCTCCGCCTCCTCCTTCGACACGCCTTCTTTCACGTTCTTGGGAGCTCCGTCGACCAGTTCCTTGGCTTCTTTCAAGCCGAGGCTGGTGACTTCGCGGACAGCCTTGATAACGTTGATTTTGTTGGCGCCGACTTCCTTCAGGACCACAGTGAATTCCGTCTTTTCCTCAGCAGGAGCTGCTCCGGCCGCTGCTCCGGCGCCTCCTCCCGCTACCATTACGGGAGCCGCTGCCGCCGCCGAGACGCCCAGCCGCGATTCCAGCTTCTTCACCAGTTCCGCCGCTTCAAGCAGTGACAGGCCGACGATTGACTCTTCTAGTTGCGCGAGATCTGCCATGTTATTTCTCCAAAGTATGGTGTGGCGCGGGCAGTGCTGCCTGCGCTTCGTTCTTTCGCCATCCGCAAGCCAGGTTTCCAGTGCGACCAGCTCTCAGTTCCAGGCGCCAGACAACGCCGGGAGGGACCGCGCAACCCCTGAATTGTGAACGACCAAAACTCTTGTGTGGCGCAGGCACCCCTGCCTGCGACAAGCCGCCGAGCTCCGCTTGACCGGACCCGTCAGGCTCAGTTCGCTCAGGGCAGGCTAACGAGGCCGGCTGTCCCTACATAAGCTGCTACGCTTCCTTGAACTTCTTCTGTTCGACGGCCTGGTTGATCACCACCGCCAGGTTCCGCGGCACGGCATTGATCGCCGTGGCCAGCCGCTGCGCCGGAGCATTGATCAGGAACAGCAGCTTCGACATCAGCTCTTCCTTCGACGGCATCGAGGCCAGAGCTTCAATTTCTTTAATGTTGATGACCCGGCCTTCGACCACCCCGATCTTGAACGTGAACTCCGGGGTGTCCTTGGCGTACTTGGTCAGCGCCTTCGCCATCGCGACCGGATCGCCAGTCGTGTATGCGATCGAGCTCACGCCAGCAAGGTCTTTCAGCGCGGCCTCAACTTTCGTGCCTTTTGCCGCGCGCTCGGCCAGCGTGTTCTTGATGACCTGATATTTCGCTCCCGCACCGCGCAGTGCTTTCCGCAACTCGAAATCCTGCGCCAC
>JASHPL010000270.1 GCA_030038125.1 Candidatus Sulfotelmatobacter sp. | reverse complement strand
GTCAATCCCACCAAGCTTTCCTCTTACGGCGTCAACTTGGAAGATGTGCGAACAGCATTGACCGAAACCAGCGTCAACGCCGCCAAGGGCAACTTTGACGGGCCGCGTCTCGATTATCAGATCGACGCCAACGATCAGATCACTCAGGCGGAAGAATACGAAGATATCGTCGTCGCCTATCGCAACGGCGCACCCATTCTGCTGAGAGATGTAGCAAGCGTAGTGAACGGCGTCGAGAATGCTCAACTGGCCGCATGGATGAACACCACCCCATCGGTGATTTTGAACATCCAGCGCCAGCCGGGCGCCAATACGATCAGTGTCGTCAATAACATCAAAACCATTCTGCCGCAGCTTGAAACTTATCTGCCGACAGGAATCAAGATCACCGAACTGACCGATCTGACCACCAGCATCCACGCGTCGGTAAACGATGTTGAATTCGAGTTGATGCTGACCATCGCTCTGGTGGTCATGGTTATTTTTGTTTTTCTGCGCAGCCTGCGCGCAACCCTCATTCCCAGCGTAGCCGTTCCCCTCTCGCTCATCGGCACGTTTGCCGCCATGTATCTGCTCGGCTACAGCCTCGACAATCTGTCGTTAATGGCGTTGACCATCTCCACCGGTTTTGTGGTTGACGACGCCATCGTGATGATTGAAAACATCACGCGTTATCTGGAAGAAGGCGATTCGCCGATGGATGCGGCGCTGAAGGGCGCAGGGCAGATCGGATTCACGATTCTCTCGCTGACCGTTTCGCTGATCGCGGTGCTGATTCCGCTGCTTTTTATGCGCGACGTGGTGGGGCGTCTCTTTCGCGAGTTCGCGGTGACGCTGGCGGTGACGATCATTATCTCGGCCGTGGTTTCGCTCACGCTGACGCCAATGATGTGTTCGCGGATCTTGCGCCATGAGCCGGAATCGGAGAAAAGCCGCTGGCTGCGAGCATCGGAGCGCGCCTTTGACCGCATGATTGAATTCTACGGCCGCACGCTGAAGGTGGTCCTGCGGTATCAGACGCTAACTCTTCTTATTGCCGTGGGCACACTGGTGTTGACCATTTTTCTTTATATCGTCGTTCCCAAAGGATTCTTTCCGGTGCAGGACACCGGGGTGATTCAGGGTATTTCGCAGGCTCCCCAGTCGATTTCGTTCGACGCCATGACGAAGAAACAACAGGAATTGGCTGCCCTCATTCTGAAAGATCCTGCGGTCGAGAGCATCTCCTCTTTCATCGGCGCCGACGGAATCAATACCACGCTGAACAGCGGCCGCATACAGATCAATTTGAAACCGATCGAACAACGGCCGAACGCGTCTGACGTTATACGCCGGTTACAGAGAAAACTGGCTTCCGTGCAGGGGATCCATCTCTATATGCAGCCGGTGCAGGATATCACCGTCGACGACCGGGTCACCCGCACTTTGTATCAGTACACGCTCGAAGATCCGGACATCAACGAACTCAATAGCTGGACTGAGAAGTTCGTCGATCAATTGCAGAAGATCTCCAGTCTGGAGGACGTTGCCACCGATCAGCAGACGGGGGCACAAGCGATCGCGGTAAATATTGATCGCGTCACCGCTTCGCGATTGGGAATTGCGCCTGCAACCATCGACAACACACTCTATGACGCATATGGACAGAGGCAAATCAACACGCTTTACACGCAGCTCAACCAATATCACGTCATTCTGGAAACGCAACCCAAGTGGCAGTCCGATCCAGGCAAACTTAGCAACCTATATATCCAATCCAGCGCGTCTTCATCCGCCAGCGGCGCCTCTCCGTTCAGTTCCTTTTCATCCATAGGTTCCGCCTCGGCCGGTTCCAACGCGACCACCACTTCAGTCCTCTATACGCCTTCGGCATTTACTCTGCAGCCTACGGGAACCGTGCTGACGCCGCTGGCCGGCGCTGTTTCTTCGCTAAACGCCGGCACTTTCGCAGGAACTACCCCCAATACCGTCGTTTCGGCTACGGGCGCGAACGCAGTTCCATTGAGCGCATTCTCTCGTGTCTCGAACACGACAGAAGCTTTATCGATCAATCATCAGGGGCAGTTTCCGTCGGTCACGGTCTCCTTCAACCTGGCGCCGGGTGCGGCACTGGGTACCGCCATCGACGATATCAACGACGTGGCCAAGAAGATCAAATTCCCTACCAGCTTGCAGGCCAATTTTCAAGGAACAGCCGCATCGTTTGAAAACTCGCTTTCGAACGAGCCGCTGCTCATTCTAGCGGCATTGGTGACCGTCTACATCGTCCTTGGAGTGCTATACGAGAGCTTTGTACACCCGGTCACGATTCTCTCCACGCTGCCTTCAGCCGGCGTGGGAGCGCTGCTGGCGCTGATTGTTTTTCATCAGGAACTCGATGTCGTCGCGATCATCGGCATCATTCTCCTGATCGGCATTGTGAAGAAGAACGGCATCATGATGGTCGATTTTGCGCTGGAAGGGGAACGGGAGCGGGGGAGGAACTCCACCGATGCGATTTATGAAGCAAGCCTGTTGCGATTCCGGCCGATCATGATGACCACAATGACGGCGTTGCTGGCGGGCATTCCGCTCGCGGCTGGCCGAGGATATGGTTCGGAGTTGCGTCGACCTCTTGGTATTTGTATGATCGGCGGCCTTCTGGTCAGTCAGGTGCTGACGCTTTACACCACGCCGGTAATTTACATCTTCTTCGATCGCCTCGCGCAACGTCTCAGCAGCCGCAGGCGCGACCAGCGGGCCGATACAAACGGCACGGACGCGCACCCGGAGAATGGATGAATATCTCGCAACCATTTATTCGGCGCCCGGTTGCCACCACGCTACTGACGGCTGCAGTCGCGCTTGCGGGTGTTATCAGTTACATGGAACTGCCCGTCTCTCCATTGCCACAGGTGGATTTCCCAACGATTTCTGTATCCGCCAGTCTTCCCGGAGCGAGCGCAGAGATCATGGCATCTTCGGTGGCGACGCCGCTCGAACGGCAACTGGGCCATATCGCCGGAATCACCGAGATGACCTCCTCCAGTTCGCTCGGCAGCACGTCGGTCACTTTGCAATTCGATCTCTCACGCGACATTGACGGCGCGGCACGAGACGTGGAAGCCGGTATTAACGCAGCCCGCAGCTATCTGCCCGCTAATCTGCCTGCGAATCCCACGTATAGGAAGGTCAATCCCTCCGAGTCGCCGATCATGGTCATCAGCTTGACCTCCAAAAAATACTCCACTCCCAAGCTGTACGACGAAGCTTCTACGATCATGGAGCAGAAGCTTTCCCAGATTGAAGGGGTCGGTCAGGTGTTTGTTGGAGGCGGAGCTTTGCCCTCGATTCGAGTCGAGGTGAATCCGACCCAACTGCAGAGCCACGGAATCACGTTGAGCCAGATTCAGTCGGTGCTAAGCTCGCAGAATGCAGATATGCCGCGCGGCCGCCTGGCCAACGGATCAATGACCGCCGACATTATCACGAACGACCAGATCACGACTGCGGATGAATATAAGCCGCTGGTCATCGGCTATAACAACGGGGCAGCCGTTCACTTGTCGGACGTTGCCGACGTCGTTGACTCCACTCAGAACATCCGGACCGCGGGATATTTCAACGGCATCTCCTCGGTCACGGTCATCATTTATCGCCAGCCCGGCGCAAACATTATCCAGACAGTCGACCGTATCAGCGATCAGATGCCGTTTCTCGAAGCGGTACTGCCCCAAGGTATTACCACGAGCATCGTTCTTGATCGCACGACGACGATTCGTGCCTCCGTCAGCGACGTGGAACGCACGCTTGTCATCGCGGTGATTCTGGTGATTCTGGTTGTCTTCGTGTTCTTGCGAAATGCTCGCGCTACGATCATTCCCAGCATTGCCATCCCTGTTTCGCTGGTTGGCACCTTCGCCATCATGTATCTGCTGGGATTCAGCCTCGACAATCTGTCTCTGATGGCGCTGACGATTTCCACCGGTTTCGTGATCGACGATGCCATCGTCGTGATGGAGAACATTACGCGGTTTCTGGAGCAGGGGATGTCGCCAATGCAGGCAGCTCTGCGGGGCGCGCGCGAGATCGGATTTACCGTGTTCTCGATCAGCATCTCGCTGGTTGCAGTGTTCATCCCGATTCTGCTAATGGCGGGAATTGTCGGCCGGCTGTTTCGGGAGTTCGCTATTACGCTGGCCACCGCGATCCTGGTTTCGATGGTGATCTCACTGACCACGACTCCGACCATGTGTGCGCATTTGCTCAAGGCCGAGCGTGCGGAAGGACACGGACGCATTTATCGCTGGAGCGAAAAATTCTTCAACGGCATGCTTTCGGTTTATCGCAAATCTCTGGAATGGGGGTTGGAAAATCCAGCATTAATCATCGCGATTTTGATTTTGACGATCGCCCTTAATTTCGTCCTTATCGTTCGCATCCCGAAAGGCTTTTTTCCGACCGAAGATACCGGTGTGCTTGTTGGCGGCGTGCAAGGGCCACAGGATGCTTCGTTTCCATTCATGAATTACTCCGTCCTACAGCTGGTCAAAGTCATTAAGGATGATCCGGCAGTCCAGAATGTGAATGGGTACACTGGCGGAAACGGAGCGAGCAACGGCGGATTCATTTTTGTTTCCCTCAAGCCGCTGAACGAGCGCAAGATCAGCGCGATGGCGATCATCAACCGATTGCGCCCGAAACTCAATCGCCTACCGGTCGCCTCGGCTTTTTTGCAACCGGTGCAGGACCTTCGCATCGGCGGACGATCGAGCAACGCACTTTACCAATACACGATTCAGTCGGACAACGTTGCGGATCTGGTGCATTGGGGACCGGTCCTGCTCGAGAACATGAAAAAACTTCCCGGATTGCAGGACGTTAATACCGATCAACAGAATGGTGGTCTCCAGGAACTCTTGACCTATAACCGCGTGGAGGCGGCGCGTCTGGGTCAAACTGCGCAGTCGCTCGATCGCTCACTTTATTCGGCGTTCGGGCAATCAGAAGTTTCCGTGATTTATATGCCGATGAATCAGTACTACGTGGTGCTGGAAGTTGCGCCGAAGTACTGGCAATCTCCGCAGGATCTAAATTACCTCTACGTCAAAAGCAACTCGCTGCTCAACAATGCGACAGCAATGACGCCGATCGCTGCGGTCGCGACACCGCAAACGGGGACCACCGCGCTGCAAGTGAACCATACGGGATTATTTCCATCGGTGACCGTCTCCTTCAATCTGGCTCCGAACGTTTCTCTGAGCCAGGCAACGATGGAAATCCAGCAACTGGAAGAGAGACTGGGCACGCCGGCCACTCTTCGCGGTTTTTTTGCCGGGACGCTGGAGGCCTATCAGCAATCGCTGTCGTCTGAGCCAATACTGGTCACGACTGCACTATTGGCGGTTTACATCGTGCTGGGAATACTTTACGAGAGTTTCGTGCATCCGCTGACCATTATTTCCACGCTTCCGTCGGCAAGCGTTGGCGCGATGCTGGCGCTGATGATCTTCCATATGGATTTGAATGTGATTTCCATCATCGGCATCGTTCTGCTGATTGGAATCGTGAAGAAAAACGCCATCATGATGATCGACTTCGCGTTGATGGCAGAGCGGCAGGAAGGCAAGAACACGCGCGACTCCATCTTCGAAGCCTGCATGCTGCGCTTTCGTCCCATTCTGATGACAACCATGGCTGCACTTTTCGGCGCGCTTCCGTTGGCGCTGGGAACAGGTATGGGCGCGGAGCTGCGACGGCCGCTAGGCATCACCATCGTTGGCGGATTGCTCTTGAGCCAGCTCATCACACTTTATACGACACCGGTGGTTTATCTCGAACTGGATCGTTTGCGGATGCGCCTCAAAGGCCAAACTGAACCTCCAGCAACAGCAGCACGGCCGGAGGAGGTATGATGCGCGGGTCGAAGCGATCGAGCCTCACCCGATACGCGCTGGCAGGGAGCGTCTTCTTCGCGCTCTGCCTCTTACCTGCATGCCTTCTCGGTCCGAAATATCATGCCCCGACCTCGCCTACTCCTCAGGCTCCCAACTACAAGGAGTCAACCGTGAATTTCCAAGACACGCAGGGCTGGAAGGTGGCGAGCCCGCATGATTCCGAGCTGCACGGGAAGTGGTGGGAAATCTTCAACGATCCCGATCTGAACGCGCTGGAAGAGCAAGTCAATGTCAATAATCAGAACATCAAAGAATATTTCGAGAACCTGATGGAAGCGCGGGCAGTTATCCGTGAGGCCCACGCGCAATATTGGCCAACCGTTACGGCCAATCCTTCGTGGGCACGGCAGAGATCTTCAAACAATCTGACTCACTCGACCCAAGCCAATACGGGACAAACGAGCACGCTCATTTCCTTCCCGGTTGATGTCTCGTGGGTTCCCGATTTATGGGGCAAGATTCGCAATCAGGTCAGGGAGGCACAATACTCCGCGCAAGTGAGCGCCGCCGATCTGGAAAACGAACAACTCACTGAACAAGCGAGTCTGGCGTCCTATTATTTCGAAATTCGCGGCCAGGACGCGCTGCAGAAAATCCTCGACGAGACTGTCCAGGCGGATCAGAAGGCATTGGATGTGACGACCGGGGCTTATGATACCGGCGTTGGCGATTACATCGCGGTCGTCGAGGCGCGGGCGACGCTGGAAGCGGTGCAATCAGCCGACATCAATGTGAAGGTTGCGCGCGCTCAGTATGAGCATGCGATCGCCACGCTGGTCGGGAGGGTAGCCACCGATTTCTCGATTCCGGTGCGTCCGGAGCTCACGGCGCCGCCTCCGATTCCGGTTGGCGTGCCTTCGGATTTGTTGGAGCGTCGGCCAGATGTCGCTGCAGCCGAGCGCACTCTCGCCGCCGCGAACGCCACCATTGGTAT
>JASHPL010000269.1 GCA_030038125.1 Candidatus Sulfotelmatobacter sp. | reverse complement strand
AAAGGCCCGAGCGATGAGGGTTCTTCGATCAAAATGGATTCGACCGGGGGAATATCGCCAGCCGAGGGAATCAGATAGTCGTGGAGATTCTCTCCCTTGCCCGGGAAGAACTCCTCCATGAGCGCCATGCCCAGGCCCTGCGCCACCCCGCCTTCGATCTGGCCTTCAATGAGCGTGGGATTGATCGCGCGGCCGACATCGTGTGCCGCCGTGACTTTCAGCACGCGCACGGTCCCGAGTTCGATATCGACTTCGATTTCCGCCATATGCGCGCCGAACCCAAAAACCGCGTAGGGTGTACCCTGCCCATTTTCATCTAAAGGAGTGATTGGCGGATCGAATGTGGCTTCGCAAGTAAGAGCGTATCCGTGTTGGTCGAGCGGCAGATTTCGGAGATTAACAACCTTGCTTTGGTTGTTTTCAAGAACGGTTACCGCGCCGTTGCCAAACTCAAGTTTGCCGCAGAGGCAAACTCCGGCTAGTTGGAGAATTTCGTTGCGGAGTTTGGTTCCTGCCATGTGAGCGGCTTTCCCAGTCACAAACGTCTGCCGCGAGGCTGACGTTTTTCCACAATCGGGAGTAACGGCCGTATCGCCGGAAATCAGGTCGAATTGCGCGATGGGAGCCCCGAGCGCATCGGCGCAGATCTGCGTCACAATCGTGTTCGATCCTTGTCCGATGTCGACAGCGCCCTGATGCAGTGCAATTCTTCCATCCGGCTTCAAGCCGACTCTCACAGTCGACGGATTCGGCAGCGAGGTGTTGCCGCAGCCGTACCACATCCCCGCGACTCCGACTCCTCGGCGTGAGGAACCGCATGCGCTCGCGTTAAATTTTGTGGCTTCTTCGCGGGCAATCTTCCATCGTGACCGCAATGCCTCGAGGCATGCCCGAATGCCGACACCCTCGCCCAGAACTTGACCTGTGACTGTGGGTGTGTGATTCTCTAGCGCATTCAAAATGCGAAACTCTAAGGGATCGATCCCGAGTCGCTCGGCCAGTTCATCATAGACTTGTTCCTGTGCGATGGCCGCCTGCGGCACGCCGAATCCCCGAAACGCTCCCGCGGGAACCATATTCGTGTGCACCGCGCGTGTGAGCGCGCGGTAATTCGGGACGCGGTAGGGACCCGAGGCATGCACCGGCACGCGACCAGCAACCGTCGGTCCCCAGGAAGAGTAGGCACCCGTGTTGAAGTCCGCCGAAAAATCGATAGCCGTGATTTTTCCATCGCGGGTTGCTCCCGCCCGCAGCCGCATGTGCGACGGATGCCGCTTAGTGGTCGACATGATCGACTCGTTCCGTGAATAGACCATGCGCACTGGCCGATTCAGCTTCCAGGCCGCGAGTGCCACGAACGGCTGCACCGATAAATCGAGCTTCGAACCGAATCCTCCACCCACGGCTGTCGGGATGATTCGCACCTCTTCGGGAGCGATGCCCAGAATCTTTGCGATGTCGTTGCGATCCAGGTAGGGCGATTGCGTGCACGCTTGAATTTCGATCGTATCGCCTATGCGCCGCGCGAATCCCGCCTCCGGTTCGACGTAGGCATGTTCGATGAAGCCGGTTTCGTAGTCGCCTTCGACCACAGCATCGGCTTCGGCCAATGCCTTTTCTACATCGCCGCAGACGACCCGCCCGCTCACCAGGACATTGTTCTCACGATGCGGATGAATGCGCGGCGCATCCTCGGCGAGCGCTTCCTCGACTATCTTCAGGGGCGGCAACTCCTCCCACTGCACCGGAAATTTTTCTAGATCAAGAATTTCGATGACATCGGGCTCACCCACAATGGCGGCCACAGCTTCTCCTCGATGGCGTGCTTCTGCATGGGCAAATACTGGCTGGTCGGCATACTTTGGAATCACACCATAGCAATCGATTCCAGGAACATCTTTGGCGGTGAGAATCCGAACGAGCGCGCGATGATCCTCAACAAATTTTTGGAGATCGCCAAAACGAAATCTCGCACGATGATAGGGGCAGCGAATCACACGCACAGCCAATGCATCGGCCGGAAACTGATCGGCGCCAAAGACCTCAGTTCCATCAACTTTCCTTTTCCCGTCAAGACGAACGATCCGCGAACCAACGGCAGAGCCGGCCGGAACTGACACTTGCGACGCTCTCGCTCCCGCTTCCATGACCGCGCGGATGATCTTGCGATAACCAGTACAGCGGCACAGCACCCCGCCGATGGCATCCATCACTTCGATTTCACTGGGAGACGAATTCTTCTCGACCAGCGCCGTCGCGGCAACCAGCATGCCCGGAGTGCATGCACCGCACTGGGCCGCGCCGTGAGATAAGAAAGATTGTTGCAGTCGATCATGCAACGGAGAACGGGCGGCAAGGCCTTCGACGGTTGTAACATCAGAGCCCTCAACCTGCGCGATTGCCGTCAGACAGGCGCAAACCGGCTCCCCATTGAGCAAAACGCTGCACGCTCCGCAATCGCCGGCGTCGCAGCCGACCTTCGCGCCCGTAAGACCGAGATCGTCCCTCAGAACGCGCGAAAGCCGCCGCGAACCCTCAACGAGCACTTCCACGGGACGATCGTTTACGCGAAAGAAGATTGATTGGATCGTTGTTTGGCTCGCCACTCAGTTGTCCTCCACGCACGCTTCGAGGGCGCGGCGGACCAAAGTTAAGGACGCGTCCTGGCGATATTCCGCGGTGGCGCGAACATCGCTGATGGGCGACAGCGGCGACAAGTGCTTCGCTTGTACCGTGCTCCCAATTCCCTTCTTCGCAGCGTAGCCGAGCAAGGCTTTTTCGAGCTCAGTCAGACGCATGGCTTTTGCCGAACACGATCCGACCGCAATTCGCGCCTCTTTCACTGCTTGAGTTTCATCTTTCAGCAGGACAGCAGCGACCATCGAAATGGAAATCACGAGATAGCGCCGAGCACCTAACTTCAAAAAAGAAGACGCCGCATTTTCGATGCGCCGCGGAACCAGCACCGCGGTTAAGACCTCATCGTCTTGCCGCAAGGTCTTGCGATTGCCCGCGATGAATTGGGCAAGGCCGATGCGGCGATTCCCTGCGCTCGAACACAACTCCACCTCTGCATCAAGCGCCAGCAAGGGAGGAACGCCGTCCGCCGCCGGAGATGCATTGCAGAGATTACCGGCAACTGTGCCGCGGTTTTGAATCTGTATCGATCCGATTTCCCTTGCCGCCGCCTTCAGCGCATCAAAGCAGCGCGGCAACGGTGTGCGAAGCACGTCGGTCCAGGTGGTCAGGCCGCCGATCCGAATCCAGTCTGGTTGAAATGAAATTCCGCGGATCTCCCGTATCGCGGTGATGTCGACGACGGTGCCTTGGGGCAATCGTTCGCCCAGCGCCGGATAAAAATCCGTTCCGCCAGCGAGAATTTTGCCGCGCGAAGAAGCCAGCGCTGAGACAGCCTCTTCCAGCGTTTTCGGTCTGAGATACAAAATGAATCCTCCGAAACCACGCGTACAGGCATGCTTTCAGAAGTTTTAATACGAATCCAGCCCATTTGTACAGTAGTCTTCCGGAGGCAAAGCAGAAACACAGTTCAATCCACTGAACTAATTTCTTCAGGTATCTTTCCCCGGAACATGCGATAAACGAAGATAAAATACGCCACAGCCAGACACATTCCGAGTCCCCACCAGATGAGACCTACTCGCAAAGCGTAATACCCCGTGGCGGCATTGTAGATCGTAATATCGAGTGCGGGGTCGGAACTGGAAGGTAGCAGGGCTGGATAGAGTGCGACTGCCGCTCCCGCCAGCATTGAAACCAGATAACTGCAGGAGCCAAGGAAAGCTGACTTTTCTTTACCATGGCGCTGCGAGATGCGAATCGCGACCAGACTGGCTACGACGGCAAGGGGAATGACGTAGAGTGCCGGATGTACTGAGAAGTTGCTCAACGTTCTCGGACGAACCAGGGCGGTAAGCGGGACTCCAAGGGCCGTCAACAAGAAGACAAGAGGCAACAGTCGGGCGGCTATCCTGTGCGCCCTTTTGTTGACCACTCCGTGCGTTTTCAGAGCGACGTACAGAGCGCCATGAAGCATAAGTGCGAGCAATGCGAGAATGGCGGTGCCACAGGTGTACCAATCGAGGATTCCAGGGTTGGCTCCCGTGCGAAAATTAGTCCACAACGGCTCAAAGAAGAAATGATCTCGCCCGAGGACGACGCCGCGCATCACATTGGCCAGTGCCGCCCCGAAGAAAATCGCCAAGAGCGTGCTGGAAAGCGTGAAGAAACCGTCAAATAATGTCCGCCAGATGTCATTCTCTATATGCATGCGGAATTCGATTCCGATTCCACGCAAGATCAATAACCATAGAACAATATTGAGGGGGAGATAAAAACCGCTGAAACTGGAGGCATAGAGCAAGGGAAAAGCGAAGTAGAGCGTCCCGCCGCCGGCGATCAGCCAGACCTCATTACCATCCCACACCGGGCCGATGGTCCGGATCACTGTTCGTCGCTCACCTTCGGTGCGAGCCAATAATGGATACAAGGCTCCTGCTCCCAAATCGAAACCGTCGAGAACAACGTAAGCCGTAATCATCAAGGCAACCAGCACAAACCATAGCGGTTCCATTCCTATTCTCCTAAGCGACCGTCACGGGCTCATGCGAATGTGCAGGGGGCGACCCAGGCCTGACCGGACCATGACCAATTTCGCGCTGTATCAGAAAAAGAAAAAGGAGGCCGAGCACGAGATAGAGGCCCATGAAACCCAACAGCGTGAACATGCTGTTTCCTGCAATCACATTTCTGGAATATCCCTGATCGGTACGCAACAATCCATAGACCAACCAAGGCTGTCGGCCCACTTCAGCCGTGAGCCATCCCGCTGTATTCGCGATGTAAGGAAAGGGCACACATAGCATCAGAATCCATAGCAACCAGCGAGTCTCGTATAACTTTCTTCGCCATAACAGGAAAGCGGATAGGAGCATCACCGCAACGAAGATGGTGCCCAGCCCGACCATAACGTGATAGCTGAAATAAAGCAGCGGAATGTTGGTCGGCCATTGGTCCTTGGGAAATGCGTTCAGGCCTTCGACCTCGGCAGTGGTGGTGCCATAAATCAGAAAGCTGAGAACTTTATTGGCGATAATAGGATTGTCAATGCGCTCGTGCTCCTCGTCGGGCTGGCCCAGGATGACAATCGGAGCGCCGGTCTCAGTTTTGAAAAGTCCTTCCATCGCGGCCGTCGTCACCGGCTGATGTCGCGCCATGTATTTTCCGTGCAGATCACCGCTGGGAAAAACTTGCCACACGGAAGCGATCACACCTGCGATAACTCCGACACGCAAGAAGATCCGGGCATGATCGAGAAATTGATGCTGAAGAAGGTAAAATGCGCCGACAGCCGCCATCACGAAAGCGCCAGTGATCACGGCTCCGCTCATGTTGTGGGCATACTGAATCAGCGCCCAGGGATTGTTCAGCAGACCCCAGAAACTTGAGACGCTAAAACCCCCATCCTGCAATCGTGCATAAGCAACCGGATGCTGCATCCAGGCGTCGGTGACGATGATGAAATAGCCCGACAGCCACGAACCCAGGAAGACCATAAATCCGGCCCACCAGTGTCCCCACTTACTGAGCCGTTGTTCCCCGTAAACAAAAAGGCCGAGAAAAGCTGACTCAAGGAAAAAGGAAAATGTTCCCTCCATGGCAAGAGGTTGGCCAATGACGCCGCCAGTGAGTCTGGAAAACTGCGCCCAGTTGGTGCCGAATTGAAATTCCATGGGGATTCCGGTAACCACACCAAGAGCAAAATTGATCCCAAAGATCTTGATCCAAAAGCGTGCCGACTCGTTATAGACTTCGTTGCCGGTTCGAATTGCTAGCGTTTTCAGGACGACGATCAGGGGGACGAGGCCCATGGTCAACTGCGGGAACAGGTAATGAAAAGTGATGGTGAATGCGAAATGGAGGCGATGCAGGAAAAGCGCGTCGTTCATCTTGCCTCCTGCTGGAGCGTTTTTCTACGAGTTTAATCGCCTACGAGAAGAAATTGCAGCTCGTCGTGCGATTTCCTTTGGCGAGACACCGTCTATTTCGTTGAAGAACGCTGAGGTAAGCCGATCCCAAGCTGCGATTCGTAGGGAGACGCAAGAAGGAACATCAGAAAGAGGAGGACGCGTTTCCGCTTCCGAAGAATGTCTTCTTGAATTGCTCGTGCCGGTCGAGAGCTTGTTTCATAAGAGTTTGGAATTCGGCCTCGGTTCGAATGTTCTGCAATAGAGGATCGCGCTGGAAGTAGGGATAACAGAAGAATCCGCCGCCAATACTATGGCGGAGCATGTGCAGTGCGGAAGGCTTGTCGCCCAGCACGGCGAACGCCTGCGCGAGTTTGTACATACCCTCGGCGTCACTGACCCCGCGCTCTTCCACCTTACTCTCTGTCTGCTCCAGCAGCCGCAGGCCGCTGGGGTTATCGCGGCGGATAGAGTAGCTCAGCGCTTTCCCAACGTCCGCAGGCAACAAAGAAGGGTTTCGTTCAAAAGCGTGATCAAAATCCGTTGCCGCCTGCTCGCGATTGTTCATGTAATACTCACCAAGACCACGATAAAAGAGAATGTATACGTTGTCGTTCACCGGCAGGCTCTGCAAGAACTTCGAATACTCGCCGAGGTAGAGGTAGCTGTTCAGAGCTGAGCTGTTCATCTTAACTTCGGGATTGTTCTGCCGCGCTTTCTCACACTCCGCCACCGATTCCTGAAGCATGCCAGCAAACCGGTATGCATAACCCAATTCCCAGTGCGCTTCGGCATTGTTTGGGCTCTCCTCGAGGACAGATCGCAAAAGTGGTACGGCTTGCTCCACACGGCCCGTGTCCGTAAGCAGATTGGCCATGTAGATTCGAGCTTCAATCATCGAGGGATTCAACGCAATTGCTTTCTCATATGCGGCCTGAGCTTTGATGTAATCCTCCCGCCCACCGAACTCGAGCGACGCGTGAGTCGTGTAAGCTCTGCCG
>JASHPL010000268.1 GCA_030038125.1 Candidatus Sulfotelmatobacter sp. | reverse complement strand
GCGGCGGTACTGCGATCTGGGTTTCAAGAGAATAGCCTCGTTTCCAATAACATCTCTGTCACATGCGAATCCACGACCGGACTCACGCCACTGCATCGCGAAGCAAGCTACCGGGGAACGGGCGTGGAGGCGGTGGTTACAGGCGCCGGCGGAGCCTGGCCTGCATCTTTCAGAGCGCTATCTAGCGTCGCCCGAATCTCGCTCAGTGGGACCAGGCCGTCAATTCTTTGCCCATTGATGAACAGAGTCGGCGTGGCGTTCACGCCGATGTCGTCCCCTTCCTTCATTGAAGCTTTGACCGCCTGATCGTTCTGCGCCTTAATGCAGGACTGGAGTTTGGTTGTGTCCAGATTATGCTTTTGCCCCTGCAGGGTGGCGATTTTGTCGATGGCGTCGAACCGCGCCTCCGGCGTTCTTTCTTTGTCCATTTCGGGCTTGTTGGCGTGGATGTAGTCGGCGAAATCCCAATAGGCGTCGCCGTTCTGAGCCGCCAGACAGTTTGCGTCGACCGCCGCGTGAATCGCCCAGGGATGAATCTCCGACAGCGGATAATCTTTGTAAATAAAGGTCACCCGGTCGCCATATTCCTTGAGAATTTCGGGAAACAGAGCCTGGTGCATGCGCGAGCAGTACGGGCACTCGAAGTCGTCAAAACTCACCACGACGACTTTGGCGTTCTTCGCTCCGCGCGTCGGCCGTCCTGTGACGTCGATCTTGCTCATCAGCGCTTCGTACGGATCTTTGGTGAGATCAAATTTGGTCACCCGCAGCATGGTGTTGCGATCTTTCGACAAAAGGAATTGATAGTCCTTCTTCTTGCCGTTCCCCTCATCGATGCTAACCGTAACCTCGTCGTAGCCGGGCATCTCTTTACTCGGGCCGATCGCGCCCACGCTGAGTTTCACGTCCGCTGGAATCGTGTAGTAGGAGCGCACCTGGCGCTCGACTTTTCGGGCGATATCGGGAGGGGCGGATTGGGCCACGCAGCCCAGACAAATCAGGAAAAGGATAAGAAAAGAACGTCGAATTAAAATCACCAGAAACCGCCTCAGCATTGCAAAATGGACCCTTGATTATCTCACAGGGCAAAGACATATAGTTCTGAGTGGTTTAAGGAATAGCGCAGTCCTTTGAAAGACAGAAGCTTCGAAAGCACCGCCGAACCCCGCATTCGCACTCAAGAAGCGCTGTGCCACCCCAGGGTGCCCGGAACAAAGAAGAAGATGATTAACGCGTGCGACCGAGACGCTCGGCCGAAAGCAACGAGTTCATCGATCCGGAGCGGAAGCCTTCGAGATCGAGGGTCACAAAGTGGAATCCGAGCACTTTGAAGATGGCGGTGAACCGTGCCGCCATGGCGGGATCGAGAGCGCGATGCATTTCCTCGGGAGCGATCTCGATGCGGACGATATCGCCATGATGACGCACACGAAACTGCCGGAAGCCAAGCCCGCGAATGGCGTCTTCGCCGCGTTCTACGACATCGAGAGCCTCGCGCGTCACCGGCCGTCCATATTCGATGCGCGAGGAGAGACAGGCGGAAGCGGGCTTGTCCCAGACGCGGAGCCCGGCCCGGCGCGCGAGTTCCCGGATCTCCTGCTTGGTCAGTGCAGCCTTCAACAAGGGCGCGGCGACATAATGCTCGCGCGCCGCCTGCTGTCCAGGACGAAAATCTCCTTGATCGTCGAGGTTCACGCCGTAGGCGATCGTATCGAAGCCCCGAGCGGCACGCAGGTTTTCCATGACAGTGAAGAGTTCATCTTTACAATGAAAGCAGCGTTGTGCATCATTGCGAGCGTACTCGGGACGATCAATCTCAGAAGTGGAAATCACTTCGATGGGAATTTTTTGTTCATCTGCGAAAGCCATGGCATCGGCAAGATGTGTCCGAGCCAGGCTGGGCGAGTCTGCAATGACGGCCAGCATGTCCTTTCCGAGTGCCGCGTGAGCCACCCACGCGAGATAGGCCGAGTCTACGCCTCCGGAATAAGCGACGAGCACCCGGCCGAGGCCTCTTAACTCCTCGCGTAGCCGATTTTCTTTATCGACCAGGCCTTCCGCTGAAATCATAGTCTCTATGGTATCAGTGCAGGTGATTGCGCGGAACGTTCCGTTCAATACAGTCGTTCCTGGCGCCTGAGGTTCCCGAATGATGCGATATTGGCAAGCGTGAAATTGAAGCGAAACAGGTTTTCATTGCGAACACTGCCTAAGGAATAGCGCCGGTATTCCACCGTCACTCCACAACAATCCCAGTTGTAGGTGGCCTGAGTGCTGGCAAACTGCAGTTGATTGATTTCGGCGTCGAGGCCGAAGCTTGCGGCCCCGCTGAATCCGGGCCGAGTGAGGCTGCCATAACCAAGAGCCACACGAAATTGCTGGAACTTACACGTGATCTGGTTGCCAGCGCTAACCACAGGACAAGTTCCTTCGGCGGGAACCGAGCTTGTATTTTTCGTTTGCGGAATCTGCAGGAAGGCGTCTCCGCCGCCGATTGTAAACGGTCCGACGTTGTAATTCACCAGTAGAGTGCTGGCATTGATGCGGCCGAGACGAAAATCGTAATCGAGATCCCATTCGGTGTCGGTGTGGCTGCTTGTGGCCGCGCGCAGGCGCGACACCAGTGGCGAGAGGTGACGCGCCGCCGTGTCAAACGCAATGCCAGTGAGTTCCTCAGTCGTGGTGAAAACGTTGCGCTGCCCTGGAATCAGCGCGCCGCCGAAGGTAGGATCGAGAAAATACTTCTGAAAAAGTTCCCAGGTCACCACTTCCCGGACTTCAGGCAGCTCGGTGCAAGGCCGCACCGTCAGATTGTTGATCTGCTCCCAGGGTACGGTCTGCTGAGGAGCTGGCCCACCAATGACGATGCCCGTCATGGGCATCTCGCAAGCCGGCTTCTTATTCGAGGAGCTCTTTGCATAGAGACGGGTCGTGAAGCCGTACTCCACTTCGTTGGTGTCGCTCAAAATGTCGTGCTCGTCGAAATGCAGAATCTGAGAGAAGTCACTCACTCCGGTGACATAACGGTACGTCGCCTCGGGCTCGATCACGTGTTTCCAGGTGCGGCCGAGAAAGTTTCTTTCGAAAATTTTTTCCAGGGCGGGTGGACGCAACTCTGCGGCGGTATCGAGCGCTTGACGACGAATAGGATCGCTCACGCTTTTTCCATCTGCCAAGCGCTGCGTGTAATAGGTCTCGTGCAGAGCGACCGTGGGCGTCAGAGACCATCCTCGCCACAACAAGGGTAATGAGATTTCCGGGTTGAAGTCGAGGCGTTCCAAGACGCTGTTGGTGCTGAAACCGGGTTCGCTGCGCGACAAACCGGCCGTTGACGCATCGAAGGACCAGAACAACGGTGTGTGCCAAAGCTCCTGATCCGGGCTGGAAACGTCGATACTGGGAGCATGCCAGATCTGGACGTCATTAAATACTGGCGGATTCGTGAGCGTGCCGTTGGGTTGAGCAAGCTGAAAGAAATTCTGGTAACGCTCCACCATACCGCTCAGAGCCAACCCGTCGATGTCTTTTTGCAAAAAGATTTGTGATTTCACCTCAGAGTTGATGGCCTGAGTGAATGTGTCGTTGAAGGCCAAACGAAACAGAAATGAACTCAGATAGTCAACGTTGGAGACGGCGCGGAAGCCGTCAAAGGTGTCCTGCGCGAGCAAGCGAACTTCCTCTCCGCCCTCGCGCAAAAGCTGCGGGCCGGTGGGAGTGCCAACTTCGATGCCCCGGTCGGTAACCCCAAAATAATTCAAATCGATGTAGGAAACGGCACTGGGGAGGACACGAAATTCTCCTCGCTGCAGCCAGCCGCGCTTGGAGAAATATTCCGCGCCGACGGTCGCATCCATGCTGCGATTCATGTCCCAGTAGAAAGAGTCGCCAAACTCGGTTCCATTGACGGACGAGCGGCCGCCGGACGGAATCATAAACCCCGTCTGTCTCGCTTCCCGATTCACCGGATGAGTTGCGTAGGGAAAGTAGAAAACCGGGAACCCGTGCAGAAAAAATGTGCTGTTGTGAAGGCTGGCATTGCCGCCGACGTCCACACTGACCTTGTGAGCCTCGAATTTCCACTTGGGATGCGGCAGTTCGCAGG
>JASHPL010000267.1 GCA_030038125.1 Candidatus Sulfotelmatobacter sp. | reverse complement strand
CAACGCGGTTGCGCGGTCACTGGAGGCGTGGGAGAGCCAGGTGGTGCACAGAATCTGTTGGTCATCCAGCGTCCACGAGTTGGGGAGAATGTCCTGGCTGATGTCGATAGAGAGTACGGTCCTTTCCCGCTGTAGGCCGGATGCGGCTTTCCCCAACAGCCTGGCCTGTTCTCCTATCGAGCGATACACAATGGTCTTGCCGTCCCGCGACCAAACTCCGCTTACCTCTTCGGCGGGGTCAAACGTAAATCTTGTGCTGGAGTTCCCTTCCAGTGCTTCCAGCCAGACGCTCACGCTGTTGGACTTTAAGTCGGCGATATCCACTGCTACGCGCTTGCCGTCAGGCGAAAGAATCGGATTGGCTAAGGTGCCTGGCTCGCCTACATGCCCAACCTCCTTTCCGGTTCGGTCCAGCCACGTCAGCTGGGATAATGACGTCCCCGTTCCAGTGGAATACACCAGTGTTCCATCAGCCCCCACGGAAAATGTTCCCCACATGGTTGCCGGCATGTACCCGACGGAATCCGCCACGATTTGCGGTTCACCAGAAACCACTCCCTTGGCAGCATCGAAGGGCGAGGAGACCAGCCGGCGTTTTTGATCCACATAGAAGATGCGCCCCTGCGCTACACCTACGTTGGAGTAAGTTAGCTGGATTAATCTCTTCTTCTTAGCTTCCAGCGAACTTTCGTAGATGCCGCTGATGAGATCGTTGGGGGTATTGACGAAATTGCCCGACCAGAACAGAAAATGATCACCATCGGCCAGGAATACGGGCCAGCGATGTGACTGCTCGGCTTTGCCGTACAGACCGGGGTTGAGAGGAGCGGCGCCCGTGCCGTCTGAATTCACGCGCCACATGCCTTCCTGCGCTTCTGGCGTGTACACGATCACGTTCTTCCTGCCCCAGGAAGCTCCACGTCCCGCGTGAGCGACCGCGATTGCCTGCGCTGATCCCCCAGAAGCAGGGATTTTCATCATTTTGGCTTTGGCGAAGAAGCCGATGTAGGCATCATCCGGCGACCAGAAGGGATAGCTTGCGCCTTCCGTACCGGCGAGTTCAGTTGCGGTGGGATCGCCAACACGTTGCAAAAACAACGTGGGTACTCCAGAGCGGTCATTAGGAGAGACGAACGCCAGCATCTGCCCATCGGATGACAGCGCCATCTGGCTGACTTCTCCCGGAACCGGCAGAGTGAACTGCATCCGCCGCGCTGGCGTGGTCTTGCGCACAAGCACGCCCAAAAGCGCTCCAGCCAAGAGCAAGACAACCGCTCCAACCGGCCGTATCCATCGCACGGAACTGCGCGGCGCAGGTCTGGTCCGGAGGGCGCCGGTGGCGTCGGTGCCTGAGAGCGTTCCCAGCGCAAAGGCCAAGTCCCGCGCCGACTGAAACCGCTGCTCCGGCTGCTTTTCCAGGCACCGCCGCACAATCCGCTCCAGGGCGGGAGAAACAATCTTGGAATCCGTGATCCAGTCTGGTGGTTCTTCCTTGAGAATCGCCGTCATGGTCTCGGCTGCGGTATCGCGGTGAAACGCGCGCTTACCGGAAATCATCTCGTAAAGCACCGAACCGAAAGCAAAAATGTCGGTGCGATGATCGATCGCCTCGCCCCGCACTTGCTCGGGCGACATGTAGCCGACTGTCCCCATCACCACGCCAGCTTGCGTGGGAGAACTGGTCAGGGTGACGCCGTCACTTGCGGTCGGCCCCGAGGCTGGCTGAGTGAGTTTTGCCAACCCGAAGTCCAGGATCTTCGTCCGGCCCTCCCTAGTGATGAAAATGTTCTCCGGCTTCAGATCGCGATGAACGATCCCTTTCTCATGTGCTGCAGCCAGACCTGAAGCCACTTGCACCGCGTAGTCCCCTGCCTTCCGGCCCGGAAGCGCACCGCCTTGGAGGACTTCGCGAAGGCTCTGTCCTTCAAGCAATTCGGAGACGAGATATGGTCGTCCCTCCTGCGAGCCGATGTCATATAGGGCCAGAATGTTGGGATGATTGAGCGCCGCGACGGATCGTGCTTCTTGCTCAAAGCGTCTCAACCGCTCCGGATCGTTCGCGACCGATTCGGTCAGGACTTTGACGGCGACCTCGCGCCCCAGGCGTGTATCGCGGGCGCGGTGGATTTCGCCCATTCCGCCAGCCCCTAGCGGAGATTGAATTTCATAAGGGCCGAGTTTGGTGCCAGGGGTGAGAGTCATTTTCGCGCGCAATTATAGCCTACGCATCACGATACGCCTGATGAGACGATTCTGGGAGGATGGTCGGCAAACCGAAAGCTGGGAACCTTCGCATCGATTCTGTGTGTGATTTGTGTGCCAGATTTCCGCGCGGACACTGATGGCGAAGGACGCGACTCAGACTTGCGGCCGATCAGTCGTTCAGTCCTGGTCCGGCTCATAAACTCTTGCTTTCTCGACTTACGCGTGTGCGAGAAACGTGCCTCCCCTTCGGGCCACCCAACCATGTATTTTGGCCAGTTTCCCAGTTGCCGACCATCCAACAGATGGCTTACTTCTTTCAATTCAAAGTTGTTTACCTAGAAGTCAAGCCGCAGTTGAAAGGCAATCATTCGTGGGCTGCTGTCGCCGCCTAAGCCTACTCCTAACAACCCAGTCGGAGGCGAAGTGGTATAAGTCAGGGCTCCGAATCCAGTCTGCGTAGACGGATTGCCGGGGACGCCAGCCAGCACCATGTTAGGAAGAGCAAAGTTCGGGTGGTTCAGCACGTTGAAAAACTGCGCATCGAAACGCAGCTTTATGTGTTCGTTCACACGAAACCATTTCGTCAGGTAGAAGTCATTCCAGACGAAATCCGGCCCGCGCAGTGCGTTGCGACCGAGATTTCCGAACTGGCAATTCTGCGGGCTATCGCCACCGTTGCAGGCTCCGGTGCTCGGATCGACTGCGGAGACGAAAGCGTCAGGGTTAAGCCATTGGATGGTTCCCGGCTGCGTGACGCCTGCAATCGGATGGTGCTCATAAAGCGGCACGCCCGGCACAATGCTCGCGAACTGTGGGCCGCTGCCCTGTACGATCCCATCTCCGTTCGCGGAATATGGTGCACTCAGAACCGTGAACGGGACACCACTGTGCCAGAAGGCTGTGCCAGAAAACTGCCAACCGTTCAGCGCGTATCCCAGCCAATGACTTCGCACCTTGAGTGGAAGATCGTAAACGTATTGCGCTGTCAGATTTTGGCGGATGTCATAATCGCACGAGCCGTAATCACGGGAAAGCTCTCCGGGCAGCGGTGAGAGGATTCCTCCGGCAGAGAATTGCAGGAAGCCACCGTTCGATACCGTGTCCAAACAATGGCTCCATGTGTAGTTGATCTGTCCTTGCAGCCCGTGCCCCATGAGCTTGTTAGCAGTCAATTGCAGTCCGCTGTAATGGCTGTTCGCGCCAGTCGAGAACTGTGTGACCGCAGCGAAACGAGGGTCGGTCGGTTGCATGTACGGAAATGGCACGAAGCATCCCGGGCACACCGTCTGATAGCCGTTGACTTCCGTTGTGTAAGGCTGATTCACGGCACGCGTGCCCACGTATTGAGCCTGCACGCTGGCCGTCGCTCCGATCTGGCGCTCAACTCCAAAACTCCACTGAATGAAGTACGGCGCATGAAGCTTTCCACTGGGCACGGCAGTAATGGCCACAGGAGGTAAACACGAAGCCGGGTTCGCAAGCGCGGATGCGCACGAGAGTTGCCCCTGCGCAAACTCGGAAGTGAATCTCTGATTGGCGGCGACGGTCACATCTACTGCGCTATTCGGCACGCCGGGAGCAATTGCGGAACCGCCGACTGTACCGAGAAGACCACCTTGGAATGTCTGCACGTAGGGTGGGTTCATTCCTATGAGATCAGCGACGGTTCCGGGCAAAAGGTCGCTAAACAGTCCGAATCCGGTTCGGAGCACGGTTTTCGGCCCGATCTGCCACGCGATGGCTGTCCTCGGTTGCAGGATCGCGAGCGGCGTGGATGAGAAGAGATTTCCGAAATGCGTTTGAATGGCACTTCTGAGGGGCTGGTTCACATCATGTGAAATGGAATAAAACGATCCTTGAAGGCGCGCCACTTCATCCTGCGGGTTCAGCGGATTGGAATTGAAAGTATCGCGAAGGCCAATCGTCCACGTCAGTTTCTTTGTGATCTTCCACGTATCCTGCGCGTACAGGTCGAGATTCAGGAAGTTGAACGGCTCATTTGGATTCGTCGGGAAAGTCTTGGTTGCCGTCGATGCCACGCCATAAATGAACTGCGGCAGGTCGGTATAGGTCACCAGCGGGACTGTGCCCTCGCCAAAATCGTAGTCGTTCAATCGGAATATCCGGATATTGGTGCCGATCCTGATCTCGTGTGATCCGTGACTCCATGCCAGATTGTCATTGATGAAGAACCTCGAAGCTCGCCGCCCCTGAAGCCATGTATTGTCGAGACCGCCGATGGTTGTGAATGGTGCATTTGCGCCACTGCCCTGTAGGACAATAGGGAACGCAGAAAGAGTCTGCTGAAAATTGCTGGGCGCAAACAAGCTCGAATACCACGAGAACGCCGGATTGAAGTAGTTGACGAGATTCTGCGAGAAGACGTGCGTGTAGCCCGCCGCAAATGAGTAGAGCGGCTGCGGTGAAATAGCATTAAATACCGGATTGATCGGGTCTGTCCATGCCGCTTGCAAACCGGTGTCAGACTGAAACCGGAACCACGCTGTGTCGTTTGTGTTGATGTTGTAGTCGATGCGAGCGGTCTGCACCTGCTCGTGATCGTCGCTGGAATGGGAAACACTCTGGCGATTGGCACAACCATCTCCGTTAGGAGTCGTACCGGAAACTGGGGAGCCGTCAGACTTGAACGGACATCCCAAGATTGCCAATGGTTCTCCGCTTGTGTTGCTGTACAGCGAGAACATCTGCTGATAGAAGGGTACCAACCGCGGGGCTGGCGCGTACGCTGAGCCAGTTACAGAATCAACGCCGCCGAGAGGAAGCTGCTGCAAAACGTACTGCTGGAACGCTGGGGTCGGAACCGTGGCGGGCGAAACAATGGGCAACGCGATTCTGATCCACTCACTGTCGAAAAAAAAGAACAGCTTGTCGTGGAGAATCGGCCCACCCACGCTGCCTCCGAAGTGGTTCACATTTGAACGCGGTTTGTGATTCCCCGGCGTGGCATTCGTGAAGTAGTCCGCCGCGTTGAGGAGCGAGCCATTCCACAGTTCGTAGAGGTTCCCATGAAACTTATTGGTGCCAGATTTGGTAACGTAGTTGACCTGAGATGCGCCATACCTGCCCTGATCGACGGAATACGACAGAGTGTTGACCGTCACTTCCGAGATCGAATTCAGCCCTAGCACGAGATTGGTCGAGAGGCCGCTGTTCAGGTTCGTGAGAGGATCATTCGTTTCCAGCCCGTCCACGATGTAACCGTTCGACAGGGCGGGCAGCCCATTGAATTCCACATTCCCATAGCCGTTGCTGCTGCCCACGAAATCATTGCTGCTTCCCGCCGTATTGATCAGCGCACCGGGAGCAAACTGCAAGGGGTAGGTCAAGTCGCCGCCTGGGTTAGGAAGATCTTCGAGTGCAGGCGCATCCAGAGTTGTCGAAGTGTTCGCGTTGCTTGGGTTGATGATGGGAGCTTCGGAACTGACCTCAATAGTCTCGTTCGAATGGGCGACCTTCAACACGAAATTGACCGTCTGTTTCTGCCCCAGACCTGAGAACACATCATTCACTGTCTGCGACTCAAAGCTCTGCGCTCCGATCTGGACTCTGTACGCACCGGGCTTTAGCTGAGGGAAATTGAACCGACCTGCCTCATCTGTCTTCACGCTGCGCTTCGAGCCAGTGTCGAGGCTTGTGATCGTCACCGTTGCTCCGGAGACCACAGCCCCAGTGGAATCGGTCGCCTGTCCCTGAATGGCGCTTGTAGTCTCTCCCTGACCCAACGCTTCGATTGAGAGCAGGCCCAGGACAACGATACACAGAAGGAAGCGGGAGACAGGCATTTTAAACCCCACAAGAAAGGCCATCACTCAGCCACATGTGCGTTAAGCATGGCTTAGGCACATTAGTTAATCATAGTTAATATAAAAAGTCGAGACGTTTCTAACAAACGAACGGGCAGAAGGCAGGAGACTCGGACATTAAAGTTCGACAACTCCAGATGACGGGGTACTCGGAAATCGGCGCAACCACGCTCTCACTTTCTCGTTTGCCGACGAACCGGGAGTTGATCGGATCGGTCAACACAAGCCCGTTTGAACGAAGCCGCGTTGCGGCGGACGCATTCGCGTGCCTCTGGGCCGACGCAGATGGCTGACGAGT
>JASHPL010000266.1 GCA_030038125.1 Candidatus Sulfotelmatobacter sp. | reverse complement strand
GATCTGACTGAGTTGTCGCGCCTTGACCGCTCCCGTGCGAATGGTCTGCACGAAGAGCGCTTGGTCATAGTAGGAAATCCCCGACGGATCGGGGATGATATTTCCGCTCGCCACCCGACCCCACGGGCCATCGAGAATAAATCCGCCGCCAAATTCCAATCCCGGCAATGGCTGTTCCGTGATCGTCGGTGGGCGTGTGGCAATCCGTGCACCCCGCAATCGTCACGAGGTATTTCCCGCGCTTCTCGGGAGTCGAAACACCCGGTTCCGGCACCGGGTTCTCCAGCGGCTCTGGCACACTGCGGATCAGATACTTTACCGGGAAAATCAACTGCGTAGGCTGCCGCTGCTTGCGAACGGGCGGCAGCGTCCGCAGGTAAACGACGATGGATGCGACGTCTTCGTCCGACAGCGCGTGGAAATCCGGGTAAGGCATGAACGGGAACAGGGCGCGACCGTCGTAACCGATTCCTTCACGAATGGCACGTGCCAATTGATCGTCTGTCCAGTTGCCAGCGCCCGTCTCGGGATCGGGGGTAATGTTCGGAGCATACACTTGTCCGGGAAACCCTTTCAGGAGGTTCATGTCTTGGCCCGACCCCAGCGTTCCGGGCAGAATCGGCGCTTCACGGTTCGTCCAATCGTGCTCCGCATGGCAACCCATGCAGTCGGTCACATTGTTTACCAGATAAGCTCCGCGCACCAGTCGAGCAGGCGTGCTGTCGAACTTCCGTGCGGTCAGCATCCACGAACGCGCACCAATGAACGGCCTCCAACCGATGGTGAAAGAAATGGCTGCGACCGCAACCACAGCCAGAACGGTCAAAACCCATGCCATTATCTTCCCGAGCTTCTTCATCTGCGCCCTCGGAATCCTGTGGAGACCAAACTCTTCAAACGGGATTCATTCTAGCTCCGCCAGCAAATGACCTTACTGAGATTCTCCGCGCCTATTGGTCAGTCGGACGATCGGGTTTCCTTCTTACGCGAACCGATCTGCTGATAGCCTCGATACGTTAGGGGAGAAACGGAGTGCCTTGCGGGTAAAGTGACTTCCGGAAGCGAGATGTCGAATGTCCAATTGACAGTGATTCGAAACGAACTGTACAGTTTAATTGATCGAAATGGAGAGTTTATGAATGATGCGATTGTGGTCACAGCCTTAGATGCACGAACGAATTTCGGCAAACTTCTGCGGCGCGTTGAAGACGAAGGCCGGTCCCTAGTTATCGAGAAGCGGGGCAGCCCGCGAGCCGTATTACTTAGCCTCAGAGACTATGTGCGCCTTGCCGTTCCCGAGCCTGAGGTTCTTCGCATCATCGGTCAGGAGTCCCGGCAAAAGGGCGCAAACCGCTTGGGGGGCAAGCAGATCGACCATATCATTAAGGCCGCTCGCAAAGCCAAGCGCCGATGATTCCGCTTCGGCTCGTAATCGACACAAATGTGGTTGTGTCGGCGGCGCTCAAACCAGAAGGCTTGCAGCGGACCGTGCTTCTGCTCGCGATGACCAAGCCAGTTCGCTGGTATGTTTCCGATCCAATCCTGGCAGAGTACACAATAGTTCTAGCGCGTCCTGAACTCAAGATCCGTAAAACCTTGCGGCAACAACTCCTGCAGTTGATCAAGAACCATGCCCAGATCGTGACACCGTCGCGTCTCATTCAAGTCACCTTCGACCCCGCGGACAACATCTTTGTCGAATGTGCAGATCGAGCACGTGCTGATTACCTAATCACGGGTAACCAGCGGCACTTTCCCAAATTCTGGAAGAACACGAAGATCATCACTTCCCGTGAATTCCTGAGTGTGATCGCTCCCCACCTGATTGGCTGAGATTCACCTTGGTTTCTAGTCCGAAGCGAAATCTCTACATTTCTAGAAATGCGCGGGTGCGCTCAAGGTAAGGGTCGACATTATTAGGGGCCCTAGGTCTGTAACCCGCGAGACCGCCACCGTTTTTGGTCCTGCACTTCCCGCCAATTATCAGCTGTGAAGAGAAATGAGGATGGTCATGAGAATTCGTGTGACCACACGCGCCGACTTGTTTGAAGAACGAAAACGCCAACAGATCCAGCGCGGCTACCGCGTGGAAGCAGAGTGCTCGGCTCCCGTGAACGGTTTCTGTTCGTTTATGGCAGTAAGTGATATGCGTGTATCCGACACGCTTGCGGACCGTGTAGCGGAGGCTCTCAACGGAAACCACGGTGTGCATGGAGATTGGTGAGGGCTCGATGTCGCTCAAGATCCGCTTTCGCTTTGATGGAAAGTGCAGCCTTCATCCTCGTTACAACCCAAAACGCGACGGACGGCCACGAGATGGGAAGTGTGAAGGATGTGAATCTCTGTACGTTATTCACCTTTACACGAAGATTGCGAACAGAAGGGCTGAAAACTCGAACCTCACCGTGATGCGAACTCCTCGCGATCGCGACGAACAGGACGCCAAGTTCGGGTCGGATCAGGCGTTCAGAGGCGCGTAGAGCCTTTGTACCAGCTTAGCAGGGCTCTATAGACGGACGCCCTGTTGTTGTTGAACCCTGCTGGGATTGCGAGCTTGTTCTATAGCGGCATCGAGGATTCCACGGACAAAGATAATGGACTTCCCCCACTTCTCGCAAGGCAGCGAGAAGCGGGGGAACCCGGTCTAAGTGGAGGAGACGATCAGAAAACTGCATTTGGTCGTTGCATGACGGACGCTGCTGCAAGCGCAGACGGAGTGGCACCACTCGGAGTGGAAAACAACCAGCCCCTAACGGATACCACATCGTTAACCGCCAGCCCTGAGAAGCTGTCGCCTGTGAGCCCCTGATATGCAGTCTGCGACGTAGTTTGGACGGTTATCTGCGTCGATGTCCAACTTGGCAAGTTCGAGTTCGACCAAGACTGGAAGAAGTTCGCGAAAGTCGTAAGAGTGAAACTTGACCCGCTCGAATTTATGCTTGTGATTGTGCCTGTGATTTGAGATGGCTCCAACTCAACACTACTCGCGGTAAAAGACACCGAACGCGGAGCCCAGGGACCTTTGCCATCAGAATTGCTCAAGGTTCCCGAGGCCACACCAACTTGTACCTGCTGGCCGACCAGCAAATCCGAAGTCCCCGCAAAGCTCAACCCAGCCGGAATTGTGAAGTTGCCGGAGTCAACCGAAAACGTGGCAGTGCCCGGAACAGTGACCGTCGCCATACCGCCGACCGGCAATAGGCTGGTGTTCGGAGACCAATGCAGAAGTATTGTCATGACGGTGTTGCCGCTTGCGGTGCTGAGGTTAACGATGTTCCCTTCTACAACCTGCTGGCTGGCTGCCTGTATGTACGAAACAGTCGCCGCAAGCAAAGAGCCGTCCGACTGCACACTCGCCACCTCTACCTGAACAATCTGGCCTTGGGCAAGGCAGGAGAAACTATTTGCGCTGCAAACGCTCGTGGGAAAATTCTGGTAAGTGGTGCTGCTGTTTGCATCGATGGTGAACGTCCTACCCCACGCAGTCTGAATGGTGAATTGATTTTGACTCGCGCTGACATTCTGAACCGTTCCATACAAGAACCCAAACCGCGGAAGACCCACAGGCGGTGTCGATGGCAACTCACTGACCGTTACGCCATTCGTAACCCCGAGATTCACCGAAAGGTCTGACTGGATCACCTGATTCAAATGAAAATCGAGCAGAAAGCCGAGCGGCGTGTTCGCGCTCACGCTAACGGGAAAGGGCGCTGAAGAGAATGAAAGCGTAGCAGAGTTGTCGACCTGTGGCGTCAGTCGGCAGACTGTACTCAGCGGACATGTGCTGGCAATCGCCGCGTCAGAAGCATTGAAAATGACGAGTTGCGGGCTGCCGAACGTTAGCTTGAGGCTGTTATAAGTTCCAGTCGGCACGCTGCCCGTGCTCAAGAACGCGGAGATCGCCTGCAATTCTGTGACATCGATCTGGATGGGAGTGTTGTTCGGCAGAAGCGAAACACTCGGACCTGAAGCAGGCATCAGCGATGCCGCCGTAAGGCTGACCTGAAAAAACAACACTGTAACACCGTTTGGCGGTTCATCGGTGATGCTGAGGCTGACTGGGGCGGCAGAATTGCCCACTGTGTTGGACGAATTGTTGGCGGGCGTATTTGGACCTTGGCCGCACGCCGTGAGCAACAGGAGAATTATTCCAAGAGGAACGGAGACACGAAACCTGCACATACCTACCTCCTTAACAAACTGGGATTCAAGGGAGACTCTTTGCTTCCTTGTGTTCTATGCGTTTTGTCCGGTTGGCCGTCCTGAAACTACAGGTGATACCCAAGCAATCCCTGAGCCAATTCGAGTAGGATAGGCTCATGGCCTTCTCATGAACGTGGCGCGTAATGCCTTA
>JASHPL010000265.1 GCA_030038125.1 Candidatus Sulfotelmatobacter sp. | reverse complement strand
CGGTGAAATCCGGGTTGATCAGCAGCAATGGCGACACGGCTGAAAGCCGTGTCCTTCCCAACGCGCTCGAGTCCCAGAATTTCCCTAATTCCTGGACCGCACCTCGGCAGAACTGAATTCTTTCAAAATTTTCGTTCTGAGAACGCTTTTCCCTTACTGCGGGCGAGCGTCCTGGTCGGGAGGCATCTCAGGATGAGGAGTGGGATACGGCTCTTCCGGAGGGGGCGGCTGTCCGTTAACGACTTGGGGTTGGGGAGCGGGTTCCTGGTCGGCGGAATTGTCCGGCTGAAGTGGAGGCAGGGGCACGGGCCCGCTTTCGGTACGCGAGGTGAGGATCACCCGGTCCAGCTTCGTCGTATCGCCGGCGGCATTGACAATCAGAAAGTTGAATTTCGATCCATGCAGTAAGTGAGCCAGGACTTCCTGCGCTGGTGCGGGGCCCAAATCCACAACAACCATTTCCTGGTCGGCTCCCGGCGCCAAGGAAACCTGTGCACCGGTTCGCTGTTGCACCGATCGCATGATGTCCGCCAGACTCACTTTATCGGCGTGGATGCTTAACAAACCTTCGTTGAAAATCACTTCCAGTGGTGGCCTCGAGGGAGTGTACGTCTGGATTGATTCCGCTCCTGTCGTGAATTTCGCGGGTACGATCGTCGCTGGCAAGGATGACTGGCGAGGATCAACGGCGGCTGCAGACGCGGAAACCATTTTGATCATCACCGTGCGGCCATAGGGAAAGATCTGGTAAGACTCGGGGTGATTTAGATCCACGACGAGACGCGTGACCGGGGGCTTGGACTGGAACAGGCCAACGCGGAGATCTTTGACTTCTCCCATATACACCGACTGGCTATGTAAGGCGCCGCCCGGAACTGCATTGGGGAAATCAAAAACAAGGCGATCGGGCCCGGTCAATACGCGAGTCTCAGGGACAATGCGGCCGCTGGCCTCCACATCAATCTCTACGGCGTCTTTAGTTCCCAAGACCTTGATTTGTCGGACTACGAACTGAGGAACGGTGTGCGAATCTGTCGGCGCTTGGCCGAGGGAAATCTGTGGGAAGGCGAGCGGCAGAAAGATCCCAGTCAGCAAAAATCGAACCGCGACAAGTCGCGAACCAACATGCATGAACATCAAGGCCCTGGATTGTGGAGCTAAGGCGATTGTAGCAGCGAGCGTGTGCAGTCCGGGGTACTTTAGTCTTAGAACTGAAGTGTAAAAGTCGAAAATGGGATTCCCCACCCAACGAAAACCCCATAGGGCGAGGCACCCGACTCTGTCGAAAATCCCACTTCTCGCAAAGTCGGCGAGAAGTGGGGCACCAGGGAACACGCTTCAGTGCGGGTTCAGAACGAATATTTCAACGAGAACTGAATTAGCCGGGGCGTTCCTACTGTCGAGGTGATTGGAGCATAGCCGCCTGACGTCGTCGTGCCATTCACTACCACGGGGGCGATGGCCGGAGCCGCGGGATTCGCGAACGAGGGATGATTGAAGAGATTAAAGAAATCGGCGCGGAAGCGAATGGCCTGCCGCTCCCCGAGTTTGAAGATCTTGCCCATGGTGAAATCAACGTTCTTCTGCGGTGGCCCGATGATGCAGTTCCGCGGCGTATTGCCGTAGAGCGTCGCGTCACTAGGGGCGCCGTTTGAAAGCGTGGCGACAGGATCGGACTGGTAAGCCTGGGGTTTCACCCAATTGCCCAGACGCGCCTCGACACCCCCCGGGCTGGGAGCGAGAGCGCAGTCAAAGCCAGAAGCGAAAGTCGCGGTCGACGACGGGCTGGCGAGAGCGTAGGCACCGCCGCCGTTGGGATCGTACAGCGTGAACGGCTCGCCGGATTGCAGGATGAGGACGCCGCTGGCTTCCCATCCAGCGAGGGCGGCTTTCTCGAAACCTTTCGAGTTGGAAAGGAACGGCAATTGATAGACCGAGCTGGTGACAAAGCGCTGGCGGCGATCGAAATCGGAAAGTCCACGAGAAGCACGGGCATCCGTCTGATCGTTGACGCGAGTCACGAACGCGACTGACGCGGTGGATACATCGTCGATCGATTTTGCATAGGTGTATGCCCCTTGAAAATACAGGCCCTTGCCGAAGTGATGCGCGAGCGTGGCCTGCAGCGCACTGTAGTGCGAATCGGAGTTGGGAGCGAAATCCTCGAAATCGGCGGGCGCGATGCCGAGGAACGGAGCACGCGCGCTTACGTTTTCGACCGTCGAGTCCTCGATCGTGCAGGATTGTCCGGCAGCTTTGAGATTGGTGCAAGCCTGTCCAGTGAGGGTGACAGGATTCTGTGTTGTGGCCAGCGTGGCTTGATCGGGATCGTAGGTTGAGCGGAGTCTGCTTCCTTTGGTTCCGACGTAACCAATTTCTGCGAACCAATCGTGCCCGAGGGCGCGCTGGACTGTGAAGTTCCATTGCTGGGTAGTTCCAACCACCCAGTGCAAAGGCACAGCGAGCTGGATCAGAGAATTTACGGTGCCGGTGAAATTCGGGCTGCACTGCTGCACGAGTGTCGGTACTTGCCCATTCGCGAGAGTCGCTGGACATGGACCGAAGCTGGTGAGGAACGAAGGGATCGGCGCGTAGGCTTGGGTGGGGTTCGCGCCCAGCGCGGGAATACCCGGAAGAGCGAACAGGGGGTTACCTGTATTCGCCGTGAATAAGTTTGCCAGGCAGCTTGCGGTTTTTCCGCAGGTTCCCACCAAAAACGGCACAGGATTCACACCAAACGGATAGGTGGGCGGAGTGATGGCGAGATTGTCAGCTGCGCCCAGATCTTCGCGCACGGAGTAAATTCCGTATCCAGCGCGAATCGAAGTGTTGTGGCGTCCGGCGACATCGTACGCAAAACCAATGCGAGGCTCGAAGACAGTTGCGTACTCGTTATTAAGTCCAGCTTGATTCAGAGTGCCCTTCACGCCGGAAAGGTTGAACTTATTGACGCAATTTGGCCAGACATAGGGCTGTCCGGTGGTGGGGGCAAGGTCCGGGTTGGTATTCCCGGTGTGGCAGAGCAGGTCATAGGGTGCGCCGACAAATTCGTTGCGCAGGCCAAGATTCAAAGTCAAATCTTTGCGAACGCGATAATCGTCTTGTGCAAACCAGGCGTAGCTCGGAATGCGGTAGTCGTGATTCCCGAGGCCACCGCCGCCTTCACCGAAGTAAGGCGAACCTTCAAGGAAGCTCTGAAAATCCGTAAGCGCAGGGGGTGGGGTGAAATAAACCAGGCCATTGTCGGCGATAGGCAGGCTCCTGCGGAGGGCAACGCGGTCGAACTCGCCTCCGAAGCGCAACTCATGCGGACCGTGCGTCCAGCTAAGGGTGTCGATCCAGGTTAGGTTGTCGGAGAGAGCCGACTGGAGCTGAGTGGGATAGGCTCCGAAGCCCCAGGTTCCGAATTGCAGCCGGTAAATATTGGGATCGCCGGCTTGCCCGTTTACACCGACGGCGGTTGGAAGGTTGATGCCGACATCCGTGTTAGTGATGGGAGCCAAGTTGTTGAGGCGGTCACTGATGATGTTCACCCCAAAGCGGAATTCGTTGATCAGCGTGTTCGTAAATGTGTGTGTTTCGGTGATGCTGCCAAAGCGGCTGTGAAGGGGAATATCAAGTGGAAAATTGAGGTTATTGACGCCAGGTTGGCCGCCGGTCTGTATGCCGAAAGAATCGGCGCCGAAGGGCTCGAACGTGTAGGAATCCGACCAGAAAAAGCGTTCAGCCACGTGATCTTTGGCGTGGTTAAAGTCGCGATCCCAGTTGGCGGTGAATTGATCGTCGGTGAACTTGCCGGGATCGGTCAAAATAAGCGGCCCATAATCAAGCTGGCCATTCGTGAAACCTGGCGTGCCGGGAACCGTTGGAATGAGGCAGGACTGCGAACCGGAAGAGCCGCAACCGGTGCCGCTGGCACCGAACTGCGTACCGGGGATCTGCAATAGAGCCAAAGCGACCGAGTCCAAACACGGTTGGCCATTGCTGCAGATGGGCGGGGTCGCATTGCCGCAAGCGGCGCCGCAAAAGAATGTGTTGATCAGAGTGGTTTGATCGCGTGAAGTAGGCAGCACGGGGATGCTGGTGTTGATGTAAGTTCCGGGGGAATCACCGCTGCGCTGACGCGTGCCTTGATAGTTCACGTAAAAGAATCCGAGCTTGGCGTCCTTGCCGACTGGCCCGCCGAAATCGCCGCCGAAAATGTTTTGTTTGACGACGACTTTGCCGAGGAAATAATCGTCTGCGTCGAGCGACGTATTGCGAAAATATTCCCACAGATCGCCGTGAAAGCTGGAAGTGCCGCTCTTGAGGGTGGCGTTGATGTTGCCGCCGCCATTGCGTCCCTGGCTAGCGTCATAGAGGCTGGTGGAAACCTTGAATTCCTGAATAGAGTCAGGATTGGGCAAGGGCGTGTAGGTGAGTTCGCCAAAAGCGTAGTCGGAGGCCGAGATGCCTTCGATCAGATAATTGTTATTGTCCTCGCGCCCGCCGTTAACGTGCATGTAAACGGCGCCGCGCCCGAGTTGTGCCGCTCCATTCAAATCGGAAGAAGCTCCGGCGGAGAGAGCCAGCAACTGTTGAAAGTTTCTGGTGGCGAGCGGCAAATCTGTGATGGTCTGCGTGTTGAGAGATTGGCCGGTAGTGGCATCGGAGGTGTTGACTTGCTCCACTCGCGATTGCACCTCGACCACTTCCGTCACCGTGCTCAGCTTGAGAACCGCGGTCATGCGCGTGGTTTCGGTAATGCGGACAGCAATGCCAGGAAACTTGGTATCGGGGAATCCTTTCGCGCTCACCTCAACCGTGTAAGTGCCGACGGGGAGAAGTGGGACGGTGAACAACCCTGACGCGTCGCTCGCAGTCTGGCGCACCTCACCGGTTCCTTCATTCTTGGCCGTCACTTTGGCATTGGCAATTACCGCGCCGGAGACATCTTGAACGGTGCCGCCGATTGCCCCGGTGGCCCCTCCTTGCGCAAACATCCACCCAGCAAAGCTTGCCGTGAAAAGGACCACTCCGACCATCTTGCGTAGCGAAGTCATGCTGTCCTCCTGTTGGGACGATGTTGTTTTCTGTTCCGGAACCCGCGGCACCGATAGCCAGGTCATTCCTGAGTTTCAGGGGTATATCACCAAAGTTGGGCCAAGTTCAAGAAATTTAGGGAAATGGGATATATGCAATTTGCTGGTTACGGCGGATTTTCTGAGAGATGCTCTAAGAAAAAAGCCCGGATCGTGGGCGATCCGGGCTTTAACTGGCGTAGAGATGCGAGCATCAATTCAACACATCGAGCGTGACCGTGGTCGTATGCGTCAGGCCCCCGCCCTTGCCAGTGATGGTGATGGTGTGGTTACCAGTCCGAGCATTTCGCCCGACTTTGACAGTCATGGTGGAAGTTCCGGAGCCAGGCGCAGCAATAGAGCTGGGGCTAAAGGTGACGCTTTGAGCGCTTCCCTGCCCCGAAGCGGATAAAGAAATTGCCGAGTCAAAGCCGCCAGAAATTGCGGTTGTGATCGTAGAACTGCCAGAGCTCCCGCGAGCAACGCTGATAGTCGTGGGCGAGGCGCTGATGGCGAAGTTTGGACTGGTCCCAGTAACGGTCAGCGAGACCGTCGTGGTTTCGCTCGTGCTCCCTGACGTTCCTTTTACCGTGATCGCGTATGTGCCGGTGACGGTGGAAGAAGCGACCGTGATTTCCATCGTTGAGCTTCCTGCACCAGTAATCGAACTCGGACTGAAGCTTACGCTTACTCCGGTAGGTTCGCCGCTGGCCGTGAGAGAAATTGCGGAATCGAATCCGCCGGTCACGGTACTGGTGATCGTGGAGCTTCCAGATCCGCCTTGGGCGATGGAGATTGAAGCAGGCGATGCAGAAAGACTGAACCCCGGGGTCGAGGAGATTCCGGCAAGCGCGTTGAGCAAGCCGCTGCCGTTCGGGCTTCCCCAGCCGGTGGCGAGATCATAGCCGGTTGTGGCGGAGTACCCGTTGCTTCCGCTGGTGATGTCGTGAAAATCCGAGTCGTAACTCGAGCTCAAACCGATCGAGTAGAGACTGGGATTGATGAAACCGAGAGCCTTGTTTCCGTTCGCGACGGATTGTTGATTGACCAGAGCGAGATAGCCCGCCCACATAGGAGCGGCAAAACTCGTTCCACCGTATTCGTTAGCGGTGCAGGTGGTTTGGTCGGCGCAGACATAAAAGGTGAAATTCGCGTTGGAGGAAACATCGGGGCCATTGCGGTAGGTTTTCGAACAGCTGGAACAGCCGTTCGCCGCGCTGGTCTGCCAGGATGGAATGGCGTAGTGGTCGGGCGAAATTCCGCCCCCACCATCAACCCAGGCACTTTCGGAGGCCCAAGGACCGGCAGCGCTGCTGGTTTCGAGATCCGTTCCGCCGACGGAGGTAAGGTACACGTCATCTGCGGGGTAAATTTCAGAAGACGATGTCCAGGCTCCGCTGTCGCCCGCGGCTTGAAATAAATTCTGGCCTTGCGTCGCGAATTCCTCGAAATACGGATTGTCGGTGCTGGGGTCTGCCGGGTACCACGTCCAGGAAGAACTAAGTTGTGCGTTGAGCGGACTGGCGGTCGCCATCGCGTTAAAAATTGCAGAATCGCTGGAGCCGACGTACATCACTAAGCTCGACATGCCGGGAGCCATTCCAAGGGCTTGTGTCATGTCGATGGTCTGCTCTGTATCGTCGCAGCCTTGCGATGCCAGGCAACTGGTGCTGGTGCCGTCGGTCGAGTCAAGAGTAATAGGAACATTATTCGTTTGACCGACATTTTTGTAATAGGTGTTTAGGTCAGCCAGATCCGTTCCGTAATATTCGAGCAGTCCGAGCGACTGGCCGCTGCCGGTAAGACTACCTCCGTAATAGGCGGCGCGCATGTCGCTGCCCAGGAAAGACGCGCTCGGTCCGGAGCCCGTGGTCGCATTCGAACTCGGTGCGAAGTTTCTGTGCTCGAAAAGAGGACGCGGAATCGAATAATTATCGAGACCCGAAATGTGCCAGAGCTGCACGTTCAAGTCTGGAGTGGGCTCGCGGTCTGGGGCATAGAAGGCGCGGTTTTCCGTGGGATGCTGGTAAAGCCCCAGGCTTATGTGGAAGGCTTGCTCGATGCTGAGCACCGGTGCCCTGACTTGCAAGTTCACTCGATTGCGCGACGTTGCGAGAAGGGTAAATCCGCTGACCTGAGCGAAACGAATCACGGCGTCATAGTCTTTTTGCGTGGGACCGAATCTCTGGGTGAATTCTTCTACGGTGAGGAAGCGATGATAGGACGGGCTCGAAGGATCGTAGAGGTCGTGCAACAGGCTATCTAACTCAGACTGATTCCGAAGCGGCAGAACGAGGACGAGTCGCATGACCTTATCAACGGGAAGGTAGCCGATCAATGGAGCCTCCCCATTGAGCGTTGCCTCACGGACATGGTGCGTCAGGGGAGCAACAGATTGGGCATAGCAGAGAATGTTCACGGCCGAAACGAGCGCGAGAATTGGCGGCAAGGATCTACTGAATCTCCGTAGCATAACTTCTCCTTTTGTTCTCGGACTTTTGCCTTGACTGAAGCGTTCTGAACCGGCGGAAGTGGCTCTATTTCAAAATGGCGAGGATTGTACATCCATTCGGTCGGTTGCGACAGTGTGAAAGGAATTTCATCCGGAAAACCGAACAAACCAGATCACGGACCAATCAGTGCGGGATCGGACGGATTTTAGGAATCGCTCATGGGCATTCCGGGTTAGTAAAGCAGCCAGAGCGGACCGCTGAATCGAAGAGCTCGTCATGAGCATCGAAAACTTGCGAAACCAGTGGGAGAAATCAGGAATGAGAGATTTTGAGGAACTTGAGCGAGAAATTTTGTCATGGCCGGGAGTTTCGGTTCATCCGCATCGTTTTGGTGGACGGGAATTTCGGCTGGGAGCGGCGGAGATCGGGCACATCCACCCAGGCGGGATCGTCGATATTCCCTTCCCCGTTCCGGTTCACGACGCGCTCTTGGCGGAAGGTCTTGCCGAGCGACATTATTTTGTTCCCAATTCGGGATGGATCACCTTCCACATTCGTCGAGATCAAGACCGGAATCATGCTCTGTGGCTTATGCGCCTTTCTCACCTGCGATACGCTCTCAAGACAGCAACGGAACCGCGAAGGCTTTTGCATGAGGAGAGCCAAAAACTATGCTTGACGCCGCATTTCCAATCATTGTTCGAACCATTCGTTCCAACAAACACTTCAAACCGAGTCGCGGCTGAGCCGGTGCGGGCGTAGTTTCAGTTTCTGTTTGTCCCGGATTCGTTCAGTCCGCGCTACTTCAAGCATTCCCTTGCCCCTTCGTCATCGAGCCGGCTCCTCGCAGGACAGGTAAGGTCCAGAAATCAAGACATTCAAGACCAGGATTCTTCTCCGAGTCCTCAATCTATCCGCGAGGGTGACCGGGACGATTCAAGTGCAACGCACTTCGGACAATCAGTTGCTTTATCAGTCGATGACGTTGAACGGCGTCACGAACCAATTGAATTGGACCTTCCCTCCCGGTTCGGCGCCATCGAATTGGAACGGAGTGACAATCAATTATCAGATGGATGGCGACTCGCAGCGGGATCCATACAACATCTATCTTGATAATTTGACGTTTTCCTACGAGTGAGGCGGCTCGCGGGACGCGATCGTGGCTTCGTGCCGGATCAGCAGCGCGACTCGTGGAAAAAGAAAGTGACCGCCGGCGTCATCGATGACATTCACCTGGCAGGTGTAAAAACCGGGTTTCAAGGGGCTGAGCGGAAGATCGAGTTGGAATACTCCAGCTTTGCGGTCGCGAGCGTTTAATTCCGTTAACTCTACCAGCGAGCTTTCGTAGACTTTGGCTTTCCCGCGAAAAAAGGAAACATTGGTTAGAAGGTGAATTGCACCTTTGTCCGATTTCCCTTCCGCGGCAGGCTGATTGGTTAAGTGTGCAGGATCGTACACCTCGTAATAAAGCTGCAAATGTTGATTGGCAGAGAAGACATGGGTGACGTTGGGAATAATCTCGGACCCATCGCGAATCAGAGGATTCAGCGGCGCTCCCTTCTTCGCAGGCTGCAGCTGACTCGACAATACAACCGAACTCATCTTCAGGGGCAGTGACTTCAGATCGGGAATATCGAGGTCGGTCTCGAATGACCCCATGCGGCCCGTCTGATTTTCCCGCACCACAAACTTCAGGTGATACTTTCCCGGAGGAAGGCTCAAGTCGGTGTTGTACTGTACATTCTTTTTGCGGACCTCAGACGAGGTATCGATTGCCAGCTTTACCGTGTCGCGAATGCGAGTCACGGGATGCTTTTCACTATCGAGAACCATTCCGATCACGTCCAATGTCGCCTTATCACGATCGCTGCTGCGAACGAACGGAATTTCCGATCCCGGAACCGCTAGCGAGATCGGGATGAAAAACTTGTTGGGCTCGACACGGAAATAAGCCGTGCTCAAATAAAGCGGCAGATCGGTCGCGGGAAGTTCCGAGGCCAGCTCTTCTTCGAGCTGAAGTTCTCTGTCTTCTTGTGTCGAATGCCGGAAATCCGCAGGCGCATAGTAACCGCGGCGATATTCGATCTTCACACCCGGAATATTCAGTTTCACGGAAATGCGGCGATATCGGCCGTCCCGCGCGGGATTCGTGCTGCGATAGCCCAGAAGGTAGTAAGTCGAAGTATCCTGCTGCACGCCTTTGAAAATCTGACTGAAATCGTTGGAGTCGAGGAAGGCGCGGCCGCCGGTATCGCTGGCTAAGGTCACGAGCGTTTCCTGCGTGGTGAAATTCGAGGTGAGCGCGCTGATCATGGATTGGCCGGAGTAAACGGACGTTCCACGCATGCTGGCATTCTGTGCCTCTCCGCCAGGAACCAGCGCCTGCAAGCCGCGCAAATCCATCGTATAGATGGCCATGTTCGATCGCACGGCGGCGTTTGTGGCCGCGCGGAGCTCGGACTGAT
>JASHPL010000264.1 GCA_030038125.1 Candidatus Sulfotelmatobacter sp. | reverse complement strand
CCCTGATGATAGCTGATGGGATCGTAGAAACTTACCGTTGGACTTAGATCGCGCGTGCCCCAATCCGTCGAGAACTCCGACGATGCCCAGCGGCCTAGCATTCCTGCAGCATGAGAAAGATTGAAAGTTCCATCCCACGCTGCGACCGCAGGAAAAATCGTCGGACTCAAGTCCACAGTTCCGTTGGAATTCTTGCTGAAAGCATAAAAATCGGCGTCGGGCATGAAATATTCTTGCTCGATCTTTTGCCCGATCATCGCTGCTCGCTTCCTTGCGCTTGCAGCGAGCTCGGCGCGGCCGGTAGCCTGCGCGATGTTTGCGAAAGCAGTGCTAGCCTGCTGATCAAGGGCGGCCAGATAAATCTCTTGATGCGGCATACCCGGGGGCCACGATTCCACCCAACCCGAGCCGGCTATGTTTTCATAGATTCCGTCGCCATCGGAATCATGCGAGCATTCGAAATGCCAGGCTTTTTCGAAACCAGCCCAGTGCGCGGCGAGAAAGGTCACGTCTCCGCTGGTTTTGAGGTAGTCGTTCGCGGCCATGAGCAATAGCGGTGTTGCGTCGGCGGACGCATATTCATAGGGCAGACTCTTCCAGTCCACTAACCCGGCGGTCTGTGACCACTCATGCATGATCTCCCCCTCGGGGCTCTGGCGTTTTAGCAAGAACTCCAATTCATCTCGCGTCGTTTGAAAATCTCCATAGGAGTTCACCGCGTAAAGTGTCCACAAAGAGTCCCGGCCGAAGAACCAACCAAATCCCGGCCTTGCTGAATCTCCCGAGCCATCGATTCCGGCAATCAATGCGGTTTCTTCGTGGTCCGGAATCGTCTGCACCTTCAGCTGATCGACGGAAACTTCAGCCCACTTGAATGCGTCGTTAAACGTTTCATCAGGAGTGTGTATGGTTAGATGATTCGCCAGGAAATTCTTGTAGTAAGCGCCTGTTTGGTCATAGAGCGACTGCAGTGACTCTCCCAGTGCGGCGAGCCTTCGGGCAAGCGACGCATCCGTTGCCTCGGCGGCCGTGTCGGCAGTCGTTAGCAAAAGGGGATACACCTTGTTGGCATCGCGCGCGGGATCAAAATGGAGAATGAACTGAGAGGGATAAAATTTTGCCCACTCTTGATATGGAGGAAGAATTCCAGGTTCAGCGCCAGGCATTTCAACAGCAGCCGCATGATCAGGGAAGTTCAGATGCAGCGCGTAGAATCCGCCGTGAGCCGTTTTCACCCACTCGGAAGACGGACGGTCATCGGAGGGTGCGGGCCACATGAGCTTCATCTCAGGAGCAAATTGAACGGTGAGCGCCATCGGCCGGACTGCCTCGATCTGGAAGAAAGCCAGAACGCCTGCGCCATCAGGCGGCTTCTGCGGAGCGAAGAGAACCTCGCGCAGGGTGAAGTTCGCATGCGCAAACGTAATGGTAGTGTGATCGGGCCGCACCTCAATGACGGCGGCGTGCTCATTGACATCGATGGGAACAGGATAGTCCTGCATTTCCGCCGTCATGCGCAAGTTGCTGAAGATCTTCCACGGAAAGATCCATGCCTCAAATGAGCCATCTTGCCGGCCGAGCAACGCTCCCCGCGGGCCCACCACGCTAAACGGTCTCGCTGGTATGGCCTCGCGCACAATGCTGAGCGGGACAGTTTCTTCGAAAGGGAATGAGGGGAGAGTTGGAACCTCATCCAGCACCTGGCTAAACGACGGGACGCTGAAACCGACCAGGAACAAAAGTGCTGTCGCTCTGAGAAGGGCGTTTCGTAGATTCATCCGGAAATAGCTCTGAGAGACCAGAAAGATTAAATGACCTTGAAAAGTTTGATCCAACCAGGGGTCGAATCACTTGGCACGACTTTGCGGAGGCGCAGTATCGACATGCACGACGGAAGGGTTGTCTGTCTTTCCCAGGTCAAGCCAAACCTCATGGAGCAAGCCATCCGAACCTGGAGCCAATGTAGTGTGGTCCTGCTGGGCGGTACCGTTGCTTCCGGGACGAACAATGTCGATGGCCTCCCGAGTAAGACGCAGCCCAGCGCTCGGGTCTCCCGGATTCGGCTGCTCAACTTCTCGCGTGGTGTTCTGCCCTCCTGCCAAAGTGTTCTCGCGAACCGTGGTGTCGCGCCGTACCAGTTGCAGATTGTCGTCACCCGCCTGCCCGGGAACGTTGGTCGAAAAGGTTTCCGTGGTGTCGCGCGTTTGCCCGGCCGACTGCGTCTGCTGGCTGACTGTGCGTTCGGCCACTGCCATGGCACCGTTCCCATCCGGGCGTAGAACTCTCTCGTCTTTATTGGTTTGACCACCTGTTTGCGTCGTCGTTCCTTCTCTAACTTCGCTCAGCTGCCAACCACCAGTTCCATTGGACAACAGCGTGGATTTCTTAAATTCGTTCGTACCGTCGCTGTTTTTTGTCTCTCGCAAATCGGTCTGCACTGCCGGCGTAAGTCCTCCCTCTATATTCGGGAGAAGCACGGTGGTATTTGTTTCGCGCACGCCAGGGCTAAGCTGCTTGGAATCCTCGATCTCCCGCTGCACTACCTGCATCGCGCCGTTCGCATCGGGGGTGGAGGTGGTCCGCACAACCTTTTCTTCGCCGCCGGGAAGGTTGCGGGATTCCTCCTGTCTTTCCTGAATCAATGTCTGCTCACCGTCCTGGGCTCGGCCGAAAGTTCGCTCCGTCGTGCGAACGGTCGTATCGTTCACGTGGACAGATTCCTTTTGGGTCGAAGAGTAGAGTACGTATTGGCCATCGGGGCCAAGAGTTTCGACGGTAGTGGTGTCTACCGCTCGGCCATTAATTTCCTGATGAGACGTTCGGGTGCGTATGGGATTGATCGTGCCGTTGGGATCATCCTGCTGGTTGCTGGACGTCCAAGACTGGCTAGTGGGGGAATCCTGCGCCGGGCAGACTTCCGCAAGGCTCACCGCGAGCGACAGTGCCACTAGAGCGAATACATTGGATGATCCTGCAAACGTCATTTAGGACTTGGAGGTTCCCCTGCCCCACCAAGTATATCCATCAGCATACATCCCGGACGGGACCAATAGAAGCCCAAGTTCGCTCTTCAGGATTGCACACATCCACGGCCGAACGAATGACAGTTTTCCCAAGTCAATCGTGAATAACTTACTCGGAGTCTGCGCTAATTAACGGAGACTGCTATTTCCGCTTCGACGCTTGCGGGGACATACTCCTTGGCGTTCGCTGCCATCGACAGCAGGACCTTTTGCCCAGCAAGATGCGATGAAAGTTCCTGAATCTCGTCGGCAACACCCGCGAGCGGCAACTGAACCTGCCCGCCGTGTACCGCTGACCGGCAAAGAGCCATCATGATCTCGAAGCCCGCATAGGCGTTCTCAAAGCAACATGGGTGCTCCTTCTTGTCATCGTCGAGCCAGCCAGCAATGTCCTGAATGTAGGATGGCATGTCGAGTTCGTAATTCATGCAGCCGCCACCCGAGAACGCGCCCCCCTTGGTCACTACGCGCCAGCCGCCCCCGGTCAGCACCTCAGCAAACCCGTCGGTCCCATGCGCGCCGATGCGGCACTTCCTCCACCAGTAGTCGACTTCGGGAACGTCGGGAGCTCCGGCACCACACTCCACGACTCCGCGGACCCCGTTGGAGAAGTGGATGAATCCGCCGATGTAGTCGGGCGACGGATGCGGATCGCGGAACTTTCCCGATCCCGCAGCCTGACCCATCACCCAATCCGCATGGGCATCGCCGTTATACCAGCGCATGTAATCGATCAGATGGGAGAGCATGTGCATCATCCATCCCGTCGCTGTGCCATAGACGGTGTGAACACGCCCTAGCGCACCACTGCTGATGATCTCTCTCACTTTGCGATAATGCTCTCCATAACGATGTTGATGACTGACGACCGCCTTGATACCGCTTCTTGCTAACAATTTCTTGATCTCCATGCCTTCACGGCTGTTGAGCGCCAGTGGCTTTTCGAACGCGATCAAACGCGCACCGCTCTCGATCCCGATCCGCACCATTTCCGTGCGCAGCTTGGGAAGCGTGCAGAAGCAGAAGACATCGGGCTTCACTTTCAGCGCCACCTCAAATGCATCGGTTCCCTTGATCCCGCCAAATTTCGCCGCGGCCGCATCCAGCCGGAGTTTGTCGATGTCGCATAAACCTGCCACTTCGAAGCGATCATTGGCATGAAATGCCTGGGCATGGTGAATTCCGCGCTTGCCCATGCCCACCACTACCACGCGATATTTATGACTCATCGTACCCTCTTGTCCCATTCAAGGAGTCGGTCGATCGTGTAGTCCACTTCCTCTTCGGTTAGCTCGGGAAACATTGGCAGGGAGATGCAGCATGCCGCGTTGCGCTCGGAATTGGGGATTGGACCGGCGATACGAGCTTCTCGTCCCCAGGGGTACCCCTCCTGCTGATGGATTGCAATAGGATAGTGGCACTTCGGGTCAATTCCGTCATCGTTCAGGAACTGAAGGAGCCCATCACGATGCTTCGCCAGCTTGGTTTCAATCACGTACAGGTGGTAGACGTGCCGATAGCCGGGAGCCTCGTACGGCAGCGTGATATTTCTTGCGGCCGCAAGCCCCTTGCTGTAGCGACCTGCCCATTTTCTTCGCAGATCGGTCCACTCGTGCACGTGCTTCAGCTTGGCGCTAAGCACGGCAGCGTGCAGGTCATCGAGACGGCTGTTGTATCCAGGACTGTGGCAGGAACGCTTGTCAGAGCCGTGGTTGCGCAGCTTGCGCACAAGTCGATCAACCTCTGGATTGTTGGTCACCACCGCCCCACCATCACCGAATGTGCCCAGGTTCTTCTGGATGATGAAACTGATGGTGGCAGCGTCGCTCAGCTCCGCGATCCGAAACTCATCCCCGTGACCACCGATGCCCTGAGCGTTGTCCTCGATTACCAGCAGGTGATGTTTGTCGGCGATTTTACGGATCGCCTTCATGTCAGCGCATTGTCCGTAAAGATGCACCGGGACCAATGCTTTTGTGTGAGGGGTGATCGCAGCCTCGATTTTCGCGGGATCGATGCAGTTGGTTCGGGTATCGGAGTCGACAAACACAACGCTGGCGCCTGTGATCCAGATAGCTTCTGCCGTGGCGAAGAAGGTGTTCGTCGTCGTGATGCACTCATCGCCGGGTCCGATACCCAGAGCTTTGAAGGTAAGCCAAAGAGCATCGGTTCCATTACCCACCCCAATGGCATACTTTGTTCCGTGGAACTCCGCTAATTCCTGCTCAAATTTCTTCAACATGGGGCCGAGAACGTACTGGCCGCTTTCCAGCACTTCATGCAGATTGGCATCAATCTCCGCTTTGATGTTGTGATATTGACGCAGATGTCCGTAGAAACCGACATTCATTTTGGTGGCGAGCATGAAATCTCCTTAGTCCTGCTTCCGGCGATTCAGCTGCACAGAACCAACCGAAGTTGCCGAAGCAGGCTAGACGCGATCCGATCTCGTATCGAAACCATTGCCGAGGCAATTCTAGGAAGCGGTTTTGGGCGGGTCGATGATCATGATCACTTCGGCTTGTGATTCTGGGGCAAGGGCCTGTTACGAGCGATGCCGACATCCGAGGAAGCCGGACAATGGAAATGTCTGCGAATGCCTGCCCGTGGCCTGCGACTGGCGACTTGCTGGTTGCCAACGTTCGCCTGCCGGTCCGGCTTCGGCATGATATCGTACATTTCTGCGCTATAGCCAACCCGAGAATGCCATGAAGCTTCTTCGTGCCAGCGATTCGTCACTGCTGGTGCAGTTCGGAGACGTGGTCGCCCCCGAGTTCCATGAGCGTGTCCTCGCTCTGTTCCGCTCTCTGCTCACAGAGCGCGATGCACGCATCCGCAACCTGCATCCCGCTTATGCTTCCCTGTTGATCGATTTCGATCCCCTGCACATGACGCACGATGAGTTGAGTGAGCGTGTGCGACGGTTGTCCGATATGAAGCCCAGAGCTAACGACGTTACTGAACGTTTGGTAACGATTCAGGTCTGTTATGACGCGGAGTTCGGCCTCGATCTTGCGGATGTCGCCGCGTACCACAGCATCTCAATTGAAGAAGTCGTCCGCCTGCATACGTCTGTGACATATCTCGTCTACTTCTTGGGATTCTCGCCGGGATTTGCCTATTTGGGCGGTCTTGCGGAAAAGCTGCAAACGCCTCGCCTCGCGACCCCGCGAACCAGCGTTCCAGCGGGCTCCGTGGGCATCGCTGGGAACCAGACGGGCGTCTACCCGTTGGATTCCCCGGGTGGGTGGCGGATTATCGGACGCACTCCTCTCACAATGTTTGACAAGTCCGCCACTCCACCAAGCCGACTGCAAACGGGAGATCGGGTACAATTCACGGCCGTCCCGCGATCGTCGTTCGACGAGATGGTGCAATCGGCTCAGCAGAAAGAAAAATGATACGTGTCAAAGATCCGGGATTTCTGACCACGGTACAAGATCGGGGGCGTTATGGGTTCTCCCACCTGGGCATCTCTCCGGCCGGCGCGGCCGACGCCTTATCGTTCCGTCTTGCTAATCTTCTGGTTGGTAACGACGAAAATGCTCCTGCGATCGAGATGACGTTGTTTGGTGCGACGATGGAGTTCGACGAGCCTGCTGTTATCGCCGTCACCGGAGCGGAATGTTCAATAGCAACGGATGGCACTCAGGCCAGCTGTGCACGAGCACTGTCGATTGCATCGGGATCGGTTCTGAGATTCGGCAGAATGATGAATGGCGCACGTGCTTATCTGGCCTTCCAAGGTGGGCTCGATGTGCCGCTCGTTATGGGAAGCGCATCCACGCATCTGGCTGCCGGATTTGGTGGTTTCGAAGGCCGTGCATTGCGGAAGGGCGACGTGCTTCGCATCGGCAACAGGAATGGGTTGCGCCCGCGTGCATTGCCACCAAACAAATTACCTTCGCTTGACTTCACCAGTCCCGTGACTTTGCGGGTCACGCGTGGGGTCCAGCAGGACTGGTTCGGTTCCGACGTGTTCGCCACTTTCTTTTCTACGGAATTTTCCGTCACTGACCAGTCAGGACGCACTGGTCTGCGGCTCCGGGGCGAGCGCATTGTGCCAAAGAATTCTTCCCAACTGCTCACGGATGGAATTCCACTCGGGGCAGTTCAGATTCCAGAGGATGCAAATCCGATCATTCTCTTTGTTGATCAGCAGACAACGGGAGGCTATCCGAAAATCGCGAACGTCATCGCGGCGGACATGCAACGCGTAGGACAATTGCGGCCGAGGGATAGGCTACGTTTTAGCGAAGTATCCGTCGAAGAGGCTGTGCAGTTATTGCGAACACAAGAATTATGGCTCAAGGAGATCTTCGAAGGTGAGTGAATTCTAAGCGGATGAAAATGCAATCTGACGTTTCCATTGACATCAATTCGGATCTCGGCGAGTCGCCGGGAGCGCTGGCGAGCGGCAGCGATTTTGAACTGATGCGCTTTATCAGCTCGGCCAATATCGCCTGTGGTGGACATGCGGGCGACGAATCGACCATGAAACAGACGCTCCGAATGGCTCGGGATTTGGGCGTCGCTGTCGGGGCTCACCCCAGTTATCCGGACCGCACGAATTTTGGTCGGATTGCGATGTCCCTTTCGGGCGAGGAGATCGAGACTTCAGTTCGGGATCAGATTTCAGAACTGGCGCGACTCGCGGAAGAGGCCGGATTGCGGATTGCCCACGTCAAGCCGCACGGTGCCCTGTATCACGCAGCCCGCGAACGTCAGGTGGCGGAAGCAATCGGGCGAGCCGTAACGAATCTGGATCCGCAACTCGTCATGGTGGGCCAAGCCGGATCTGCTGCTCTCGAACACTGGCGAGCGATGGGCTTACGATGCGCCGCTGAAGCATTCGCCGATCGTGTATATGAAAGCGATGGCACGCTGCGTAGCCGCAATCTCGCTGGCGCACTGCTTGATACGCCCAATCTAGCTTCTGAACAAGCACTTGACATTGTGCTACGCCGTCTCGTGTCGACCCACGATGGTCGTCATTTGGAAATCACAGCAGATTCTCTCTGCATTCATTCCGATACGCCGAACGCAGCCGAGATAGCGCGAGAAATAAGACAGAAGCTAACGACACATGGCATCCCGATCCGGCGACTTACGTCGTAGTGCCCCCGGATCTCGCGCTACCATCCAGAAGACTGCACACGAATTCAAGAGTCGACAATGTAATGTCTAGAACCACTCGCTGCGATAGGCGACCCACCAGGCAATGAACAAAATCGGGATGGTTGCGGCAAAAGCCCACCACATTGGGAGCAGAAAATCTGCGATTAGTCCGAGGAGGATAAAGACAAGCCAGAATATCTTTTTCTCCATCGCAGCATTGTAGGCCGATTCTCTGAAGTTGTGATTGTGCTTGCCGGCTTCGGCGGAATCACAACTGTAACGTGACGAGCCCCTTAAAAAATAAGCGTAGCGGAGCCCGCTGCTTCCGTTGTGTCATCTCGCTACCCGTACCTGAGTTCAGTCCGCCGTATTTGCTTCGAATTCCGCGTTATTATCGGAGGTGTCATGGCAGCACTGAAATTGATGTTAAATGAACTTTCCTGGCACGAGCGCTATCGCGTCACAGATGCGGAACGAGTGATGACACCCGCTCTCATTCTCTATCCGGACATTGTTGCGTCGAACGTTGCCCAGACTTTGCGTCTACTCGAAGGAAATGCCGAGCGCTGGCGTCCGCATATAAAAACGGCGAAGCTCGCCTACACGTTGCGTTTGCTGGTCGAGCATGGCGTGAAGAATTTTAAATGTGCTACTACCCTTGAATTGCTCATCGCGTGTCGAAACGGCGCCGCAGACGTTCTTGTCGCTTATCCAGTTATGGGAGCCAATGCGCGTCGCCTGGATGAAATAGCAAAGCAATTTCCGGAAGTCCGAATTTCGGTCCTGGTAGAGAACATGGAACAGGTGCGCCAGTGGCAAGGCAGTTCCCTGAGTATCTTTCTCGATATCAATCCTGGCATGAACCGAACGGGAGTGGAACAGAGCTGTGTTGAGCAGGTTCTCGGTCTTGTGGGCGCGATTCGAGAGGCTGGGCTTGAATTTCGGGGCCTTCACTATTACGACGGTCAGTATGGCGGGCTGGAAGAACACGAGAGGATGGCAGCGACACGCGTTGGCTACGACCGACTGCTCGATCTGGTGAGAGAGGTCCAGCGGAATGGTGCAACGGTGCCCGAAGTTGTTACGGCTGGGACTCCGACCTTCCCCTGTTCGCTGAAATATCAGGGGTTTCGCGATGGTGGCTTCATACATCGCGTATCGCCCGGAACGATTGTCTATGGCGACGCGACGAGTCTGGCGCAACTCCCTAGCGACTACGGCTATGCGCCCGCGGTGCTGGTCTTGACACGGGTTGTGAGCCACCCATGCGAGGGAATGATCACTTGCGACGCCGGGCACAAGAGCGTCTCAGCCGATGCCGGACTGCCGACGTGTGTGGTTGTCGGGCATCCTGAACTCACGGCCCTCTCTCCCAGTGAAGAGCATTTGCCGATTAAAGTTGCGGACACAAGTCCGAGTCCGACGGTCGGAGAAACAGTCCTTCTTCTTCCCCGCCACATTTGCCCTTCGGTTAATAATTTCGATGATGCACTCTTGGTGCGAGACGGCAGGATAGAGTGTGTAGAAAAAGTTTCGGCCAGAGGGCGAGAAGTGCCCCTACCTCAATTTGCGGAACGGGAGCGCAGGTTGTGACTCCAGGAATTGGCAAAGTGTCCCGGCCCTCGCACCTCCCGCCACCGCTCCACGATCGTCAGCCGATCCCGCGCCCCCATCTTTCGCAGCATCCGATGCACGTGGTTCTTTACCGTCTGCTCCGATAACCCCAGACGCAATGCAATCTCTTTGTTCGTCAATCC
>JASHPL010000263.1 GCA_030038125.1 Candidatus Sulfotelmatobacter sp. | reverse complement strand
CAAACAGATCTCAAACGTCTCGTCGCTTACACCAGCGTGAGTCATTTGGGGTTTGTATTGCTCGGTATTTTCTCCTGGAACTCACTTGCACTTCAGGGTGCGATTATGACGATGATCTGTCACGGCCTTAGCACAGGAGCGCTTTTCATTCTTGTCGGTGGCCTGCAGGAACGTCTCCATACTCGTGATCTCGATCAGATGGGCGGTCTCTGGGCCGTGGTGCCGCGGCTAAGCGGGGCCGCGCTCTTCTTCAGTCTGGGTTCGCTCGGCCTCCCTGGATTGGGCGATTTCGTCGGCGAGTTCCTCGTATTGCTGGGATCTTACAAAGTCAGCATCGCCATCACAGTGGTTGCAAGTATCGGCGTTCTGTCTTCAACTTTTTATGGCCTGCGTTTGGTGCAGCGCGCCTTCCAGGGCCCGAGTACGCACGCGCGGCAACTCCCCGATCTTAATCCGCGGGAAGGCTTCATGATGGCTGCGATGATCGTGGGGTTGTTGTGGCTGGGAGTCTATCCGCAGCCGGTATTTAACACTTCTCGCCAGGCTTTGGATAATTTACAACACGAGGCACAGCTGCCCATCGCGGTCTTACGGAGATAAATATCGATGATAGACGCCGCGGACGTAATCGCCTTGCTCCCGATAGTCGTGCTCTCCGCAATTGCAGTGATCGTCATGCTCGGCATTGCCTTTAAACGGAGTCATGCCCTTGCAGCGGGGTTGACGCTCGCCGGCCTGGCAGTCGCTTTCATCTCGATCTTTGCGGCCGTGCCGCTTGCTCCCCGGCAAGTCACTTCGCTTTTACTCGTGGACCGATTTGCATTATTTTACATGGGCTTGATCATTGTTTCGGCCGGCATCGTGGCAGTGTTGTCCTTCGATTTCTTCAAGACTAAGGCGATTCATCACGAGGAACTTTATCTTTTGCTAGTGCTCGCGACTGTGGGTTGTTCGGTGCTGGTGGCGAGCACTCACTTTGTTTCATTTCTTCTCGGTCTGGAGATCTTGAGTGTCTCCCTGTACGCCTTGGTCGCGTACTTGAAAGACCGAAGTCAAGCACTCGAAGCCGGCGTCAAGTATCTGATTCTGGCTTCTGCCTCTGCCGCGTTCCTTCTTTTCGGCATGGCCCTCATCTATGCCGACGCCGGCACGATGCAGTTCTCAAACATCAGGGAACTTTCGAGGTCAGCGTCCGGGCTCGCATTGCTCGTGCCCGGAGTCGTGCTCACCGTCACTGGCATCGGGTTCAAGCTCGGTGTCGTTCCGTTCCATCTCTGGACGCCCGATGTTTACGAGGGCGCACCCGCGCCCGTGGGAGCCTTCGTGGCGGCGACCTCGAAAACCGCGATGGTGGCTCTGCTCCTGCGTTATTTTTACTTATCAGGCGCGATCGAGTACCGTGGAGTGTTCCTGGTGGTCTCCGTTATCGCGATCGCCTCTATGTGCGCGGGCAATCTACTCGCTCTTCAGCAAAGGAACGTTAAACGCATTTTGGCTTACTCTTCGATCGCCCACTTCGGATATGTTTTGGTGGCGTTCCTAGCGGCCGGAGTTATGGCCATCGAAGCAGTGAGCTTCTATCTAGTGGCCTACTCGGCCACAATACTGGCTGCGTTCGGAATCATCACAGTGCTTTCCGGTCCTGAACGTGACGCTGATGATATTGAAGACTATCGCGGTCTTTTCTGGCGGCGGCCGGTTATCGCAGCTGTCTTAACGATCGCGCTTCTCTCGCTCGCGGGCATCCCCGCGACAATGGGATTTCTAAGCAAGTTCTATGTGCTTGCCGCCGGAGCAGAGGCCGCCGCTTGGTCGCTAATTTTGATCCTCGTCATCACTAGCGTCGCTGGCCTTTTCTACTACTTGCGGATCGTTGTAGCTCTGTATTCCACCGCACCCGAACACGCCGCAACGCAAACCGTATCCCGGGGCGGTGCCTTGCTCATGGTCGCGCTCTCGGTTTTTCTGATCTGGTTTGGACTCTATCCCACGCCTCTGCTTAATGTCGTCCGAAGTTCCGTGAGGCATGATGCGAAGAACTTGCCTATGGTAACGAAGTTGAATAGATAAACCTGATAAACATTAGTGGCATCTTTGGGACCCGTTATATCCTGTCTCCGTCGCTTACTTTACTAATCGACTGTGAAGCCCAGGTCAAGTCCGCGATTACTCCCAACGACCGGGTCAAGCTGCGCCGGCAGCATCGCCGAAATCCGGCGCCCTTACAGCACTTCGACTTGGTATCGTCCGCCACGCGACGACAGCGCTGGCCGAGGCAAGGCACACGCAAAGCAGCATGATCAAACGAAAACCAAAGAGGAACGCCTCCGAAATGGCGGACCGAATCCTCGCTGCCGTTTGCAGGTCAGCATTAGCTGGAGCATCGAGAGTGCCGAGCTTGGCAGCATTGTTTTCAAGCTGGTGAACCATCTCGGTATTCAACTTCAGAGCGGCAAGCGATTGTCGCAGGGAATGCGTGAACGCCCCTACCATGACCGCGCCCAAGACCGCCACTGCCAGTACGCCTGCGACTCGGGCCACAGCGTTGTTAATGCCCGATGCCGCGCCGACACGCTCCTGGTCCACTGAGTTCATGACCAATGTTGTCAGCGGCGCGATACTGATCGCCATGCCGAGCCCCAAAACCATAAAAGCCGGGAAAAAACCGGTCCAGTACCGAGTACCTACACCTGGCAAAGTAAAAAGAAAGAATCCTGTCGCCGTAATAAGCGGGCCTACAATGAGCGGCATCTTTGCACCATAGCGCGTTACTAGCCCTCCGGACCAGCGCGACAGCAGGAACATCAGCAGAATCATCGGCAACCCTGCTGCACCGGTCGCAGTCGCCGAGTACTTCTGGATCTGTATAAAGTTCAATGGAAACACAAAAAAGAAAATGCCCACGGCGGCATAAAGAAATAGTGTCAACAAATTTGCGCCGCTAAAGCTCGCTGAGCGGAACAGACCCAGTGGAACCATCGGGCTTCTGACATTGTTCTCGACTAATACAAACAATGTCAGCGATCCAAATCCGACGATCAGACTGCCCATTACATGAGGATCCGTCCAACCAAGGATCGATTCCTCGAGAAATCCATAGACCAGTGCTGCCAGGCCAAGAGTCACGATCGACGCACCCAACCAATCGATACTGTCGGGATTGGCGCTGCGGGATTCGGGCACGTACCTCAACGAAATCACAAGAACAAGAACAGCCAGAGGAATGTTGATGAAGAACACCCAATGCCAGGAAGCATGATCGATCAACCAACCACCTAGAACCGGGCCAAGAGCGGTAGTAATCGTTGTGAAACCAGCCCATGTCCCGATGGCTCTACCTCGGGACTGCTGGTCGAAGGATGAGCTGATGATTGCAAGACTGCCGGGCACCAGGAAGGCTGCGCCAACACCCTGAACGGAGCGCCACACTAGCAAGCTCTTGATGCTGGATGAAAAACCGCAACCGGCCGAAGCAACCGCGAACCCAACTACACCGAGCAAAAACATAGCCCGACGGCCGACGGAATCTCCCAGGGCTCCACCCACCAGAATCAGAGCGGAAAGGAATAATCCGTAAGATTCAATCATCCATTGCACATCCACCACATTCGCATGAAGGCTGGATTGAAGCGCGGGCAGGGCTACATTGACGACGGTCGAGTCGATGAATGCCATACTTGAACCGAGAATGGTGGCGGCAAGTACCCATGGACCCGATTTCTCGACACACGATGCGTACGGCGCTCCAGTCCTGATCAGTGCTTCATCGCATGGTTGCTTCATCGGGAATGTCGAGGATTATGGAAACAAAGGGTTCTAGGAAATGACAATTCAATCGATTCGCATCGGCCGGCAAAACAGTCGGCTCTTACCTGGCATCTGCTTTATCAATCATCTGCTATAACGGGAATCATTCAGGTTCTCTTGACGATAAACACGGTTTTGTCATCGATCAAGTCCGCATTGCCGCTTTGCCGGAGCTGGTCATCTTGCTTTACTGCGTAATCTAGCAACGCATTGCAGATCTCCTTCGCCGGCTCGCGGTAGTGCTCCCGCATGACCACTTCCAGTAGCTCACGAGTGGGTTTGTCGCTTCCGTCGTAAACTCCTTCGGTATAGAGAACTAAAATATCTCCTGGACTCATCAGCGTAATCTCGGCGAGATCTGAAGAGTCGACCTCTGTTGGCCGGCAATTCAGGGAGTAGTACTTCCTGCGATCCGGGTGATCCGCCGGAATCTGCAGACCGAGCGCAAGGAATTGCACCATTCGGCTTGCATTGATGTTCATGAACTTGCGATACTCCGCCGAAAAGACCAGCGGTGGAGGATGCCCGAAATTCGCAAAGCGAAAATCACCGCCGGGGCTGATTTCGCCATATACCATTGTCGCGATTTCGCGTGCATCTTCCTTCTCAATGATTCCCAGCGCGTTGCGGGCGGTCACCGATTGCGCCAGTCGCAAGTTGATGTTTTCCAGCAGCATGGGTGTTGTTTTGCCGTATCGATCCAGTTCCGTAAGCATTAATGCATGGAATGTGTCATGCACCGTCGAGGCGATCTTCGCGGAGATAATTCCGTGTCCCTGTGCATCTACCAGCAGAACACCTGCGGTCGAATAAAGATTAGGTAGCTCTTCCGCAACACGCACCTGCTCGGAGCTCCTCGCGAATCGATACTCGGCTTCCATCTCGGGCCTGTAGCCGGGCGTCGCTTTGAGCCATTGCACGTGGTCGTCAACAGAATTGCGCACCATAGCGCCTGGAGGCAGCGGCTCGAGAAAGTCTTTTGACAGGCGTTGAGCCTGCTGAATCCGCGCGCCAATATCGTAGCGTTGTTGAAAATTGATGTATTCAAAAAGGTCACCACCAACAGTTCCGGCAGGAATCGAATTCCCGAACATCTCGATGCCTGGAATGTGCGGAATCGCACCTTCCACCGGCGTCAGCCGCTCCCGCAGGTATTCATCGATCCTAAGAACACTGTTGCTGCTTGACATGCCCGATCCCTATCTTAATTCTTTGTGCGTAGAAAACAAGGATTTGAGCGACTTGACGAACTGCTTCGTCTGTCAGAGCGAAATGCAATTCCCTTTCATCAAGCCGACGAACGCATTTCCGCTTTCGCACTGTGTTGACATCTCATTGGCATGTATAGGTGCCGGTTTTGGCAGATGCAGCAAGCGGACTTCGCATCAGCGAGATGCTGGATTTGCGTCGGTCAGATATTGACAAGCCTCATTCGTGCATTCGTGTGAGCCGCGTGTACTTTTACCCGGCCGGAGTCTGTTTTGTCACATCGAGCCCAGTCGGGTTCCCGCATGTTTATATTTTCCGCTCCGCGTATATCTACCCGGTAGAGCCGCGCAAGGAATTTAACTTCAGCTACCGATTGTTGCGCACAGTCTATCCTGTGTTTCGGGTGCTATTTCCTAACCAGGCAATTCGCGCTGACGACCTGGGCCGGGCCATGGTCGATCTCGCCATCTGCAAAACAGGAGAGTTGCGAACGCTCATTTTAGAAAACCGCGACATCAGTGCGATGATCAAGTCACATAATGTCCCACCGTATCCGCATGCGTCAGCCTGAAAGCCGACGTCAATGCTGGCGACCGCAACTCCTTCTATCCGGGTGACGAGCAACTTGGAAACTGGGCGAATTGCCTTCGTCCACCCGCCCAGCCAGCCCACGTTTGGCGCATCGGCCGCGTCAGAAATCCAGGTAAAACGCAACAACGTCGGGTGAGCCGTCGTCGGTTCAGTCCGGGAGAAAGACCAAGGCTTGTCCATTTAGTCGTGGCAATCGCGCGATGGACCCCAGACAACTGCCGCTCACAAAGTCAAAGGCAACAACCTCGTCGCGTGCGACGCAGCCGAGGACTCCATCAGGAGCAAACCGCAAGCCGCGGGGTTTGCGGAATTCTGCCTTGCCATTGGAAGAGAAAACTCGGACAAGGTGCCCGTCCTTCGCATCGTACTCTCGAACGCTCGTCACCGCATCCTTCGCCCCGAATGGATGCTCACTAGAGACAACGATGTTCCCATTGGGCGCGATGGTGAGATCGAGCGGGCTCAGTTGAGGACCCGAGACCAGCCGAGTGGGGCGCATAGGTGAGGAAGTGCCAGGACCGAAGGCTAGTATCGAGTTATCGCCTTCCCCATGGGGACCGATTCCTGAAGCGAGAAATAGTCGGCCATCATGACCAAAAGCAAACCCTCGGGGAAACGGTACAACCTTGGGCGGCAACACATTCTCTGCGTCGGCGTCAAGACTCGTCGACAAGGCGATGATTGTGCGTGCGGTGCGCAAGCCAACGTAGTATCGGCCATCCGGACCGAACGTGCCGCCGCCGGGATTGAGCCCTTCGATCCGCCCAATGTCGCGAATAATCCGCCCTTGCGGTGATATCGCTAATATTCGATCGGCCCCGCTGTTTAGAAGCAGCAAGTTTTCCTTGGCATCGAGGGCGAGGCCTCGCGGGTCGGCAATGCGATCGTCATCGATAAAGGTGCCGCGTAGCCTGCCATCGGACTCAAAGGCAAGTAGCGCTCCAAACCCGTCCCCATTGGCGCCGGACGCACTTGTGACGAGAAGGGTCATCGCTCCCTTACCAAAGCTCAAGCCGCAGGAATAACTGTTGCCTCGCTCACCCTCTGGATCGAAGCAGCGGATGAGAACAATGAAATAAGCCCCTCCACCAATGTTGGGTGAGTCAGCACAGCATCGCGCAGAGCGGTGTAAGGGAGCCCGGCGATCATTGCGACCTGGACCGCAGCCATGATCTCTCCCGCATCCACCGCAAAAGCTGTGAGGCCGAGGATACGATCGTGATCGATCCCAACTAGAGCCTTAATAAACCCGCGCGTCTCGGAAAGCGTGCGTGCACGCAGGTTGGCTTCCATCGGAATTTTGAACAGCCGATATGAAATCCGTTGTCTTTGAGCTTCGGTTTCACTCAAGCCGATATGAGCCAGTTCGGGATCGGTAAACAGACAGTATGGAACCTGCCTGCCCGTCGTCACACGGTCGCCGCCAGTCAGATTCGCGTGCACCACGCGAAAATCGTCGAGGCTGATGTGTGTAAACTGCGGGCTCCCGGCAACCTCACCAATCGCCCAAACGCCGGGTGCCGTTGTCTGCAGCCGTTCGTTGACCTTGATGTATCCACGATCAGTTAGCTCCACGCCGGCCAAATCCAGCCCAAGTCCTTCGGTATTTGGAATCCGGCCTAGCGCAACCAGCAGGTGACTACCGCTCAGAGTTTTCTTAATGCCATTCTGCTCGATCACCACACTCACTCGCTTTCCTGATTTTCCTTCGACGCGCTTGATTCGTGCATTCAGAACAACATTGATGCTTTCATCCTCAAGCAAGTCACGAAGTGTTGCACACACATCTTCATCTTCTTTGGACATCAACTGCTGGTTGCGATCGATTACCGTCACTTTGCTGCCGAATCGCCGCATCGCTTGAGACAGCTCTATTCCGACGTATCCGCCGCCGATCACAAGCAGGTGTTCGGGAATTTGATCGAGTTCGAGCGCTTCAATGTGGGTCAGCGGTTCCGCTTCCGCTAACCCGAAAATTGCTTCCATCGCGGCTCGCGTACCGGTACTGACGATCACGTTGGTACCGCGCAACCGACGCATAGTGCCATCGGGAAGTGTGGCTTCAATGGTTTTCGGAGCTATGAATCGTCCGCTGGCCAAGATGAACTCCGCTCCTGTCTGGCGGTAATTCTCCATATACATCTCGTTCAGGCTCGATACCATCTTTCGCTTGCGGTCTCGCACGCCCGCCATGTGAATCGTGAAGCCATCGTGAGCAATGCCAAACTCTTTGCTCCGGCGAAAGTACGATACGACTTTCGCGCTGTGGATGATGTTCTTGCTGGGCAGGCACGCAATATTGGGACAGGACCCGCCAATATATTTGCGGTCTACTATGGCGACGCGTTTGCCTTCTCCCGCAAACGTCCAGGCAGCCACGGTCGATCCAGTTCCTCCACCGAGTATGACCAAATCAAATTCTTCTGGCTGCGTGTCCTTCATTAGCCGCGTGATTGAGGTACTTCCCGTGGTAGTCATGCGACTTTTCCTCTCCGAGCGACAGATTCACTCTTCGCTCGCATTGACTTGACGAGGTCGGCCGACGACGCTCCTTCGAGCGATAATCCGTAGCCAACTTCTCGCACGATGCGTTCCTTCAGCGGTTGAATGAAGTGGATGCGTGTGTTGCGGCGCGTAACCTCCGGAGCCTTCAAGTACAGTTCGGCCAATTCCCGGGCGCGGCTGAGCGCCTTGCCGTTCGGCACAACCTCGGCAACCACTCCCCATTCGCGTGCAGTAGCCGCCGGCAGCGGCTGCGGATTCAGCAGGAACGCCTCCGCTCGTCCCGCTCCCGCTCGATAACTCCAGGTGGTAAAGATCCCATCGCCGGGTGCAACGCCCGCGGAGAAGTGGGCTACGTCCTGGAATGTCGCACCCTCGGCCGCCACGATCACACTGGCAAGTAGCGCGTAATCCGAGTGCACATGAGCTCGCCCCTCGATCGCCGCGATGACTGGAACGCGTATGTTGGCTATGTTTTCCAGAGCCTGAACGCCCTCATCATGAACTTGGCTCCAGACGCCCGGATCGGCGACATCACCGAAAGAGGACCAATCGACGTCAGTAATGAACTCCCCACCTGCCCCCGTGAGGATAACGATCTTGTTCGCTCGATCTTGCGAAATCCGGTAGAAGGCATCGACAAGTCCCGTGTGAGCTTGCGCGGACATAATGAACGGCCCACCGTTGCTGTGGAACTCAGCAACCAGCACACCTTTGTCATCTCGTGTCAGCTTGAGGTTGTGATAAGCGGTGAAGTAATCAGCTTGAAGTTGCATCGTATTCTCCTCTCTATTTTGTGCCCTGGCCGTGAATCGTTCCTGCTAGTCTGCCGCAGCCGCACTCAGCGACCGCAATTGCCTTAGGGTTTCCGCAGGCTCTGGACGGATTGTGTAATCTGCGTTTACATCGGCGGCACGAATGATTCCCTGCTCGTCGATCACGTATCGCGCGGGCATCGGAAGTCGGTATTCCGGCTCATCGTTGAATCTATCCAGACTGCTTCCGAATGACTTGTAAAGATCGCGCAAATAGTCCGGCAGTGTGAAAACGAGCCGAAACTGCTCTGCAATCTTTAGATGAAGATCTGTCAGAATATCGAACGACAGGTTCAGCTTTTTGTGCAGAGCCCGCGTATAGCGTTCGAGCTCAGGAGTGATGACGACGATCTGCGCTCCGAGCCCTCGCACGTCGGCATAAATCTGCTGTAGAGCCTCCAGCTCCATGTTGCAATAAGGTCACCAGTGTCCGCGAAAGAAGCTGACGACCAGCGGCCCGTGACGAAGAAGATCGGTCGACTCGATCTGTGCATGATCCTGATTGAATAGAGTGAAGCTCGGAGCACGGTGGCCAACCTTCAAAGCTCGCTCTTCAATTCCTGTGGCCTTCAGCTCGGCCGTGGCGCGATGCATGGTTTCAATCGCTTCGTACGGCGCATTATATGGCGGCGCCCCGGACTCAAATGATTTCTTAAATTCGTCCAGTCGTTGTTGGAGACTTGCCATGGTTTTCCCTTCCGTGGCGGGGAAGTAAGAATTGAGAGGTTTCGAAAGTTGGATTTCCTAATTCTACGTTAGATGGCGGTGCGCCCTCCATCAACGGCAAGTTTCGCTCCATAGATGAAGCTGGCGCGATCAGTCGCCAAGAAGACAATCACCTCCGCTATCTCGTCGGCTGTGGCTGGACGGCCTGCCGGTCCCTGTGCAGCCAGCTGCGCTAGACCCTCACCCATTGCGTCCGTGCCTTCCGTGCGGGTGGGGCCAGGACTAATTGCGTTCACACGAACGCCTTGCGGTCCATATTCAGCAGTCCAAGTCTTGGTTAAGAGATTAATCGCGGCCTTGCTCGATCCGTACAGGCTCATTCCGGGCGACCCGTAGTCGGCTGCCATCGTCGAAAGATTTACAATTGCGCCCTTTCCTCGTTTCGCCATGAGTGGAGCAAGTTCAGCGACCAGGAAATAAGGCGCCTTCACATTAAGTGAAAAAACGCGATCAAATTGTTCCTCCGTCATTTCGTGAGTCGGGCCGAACGGATAGATTCCAGCGTTGTTGATCAGAATATCGACGTAGCCGTCGCCAAGTTCGATGGCTCTCTTGGCCACTTCGCGTGCGCTGGAGGCATCTCGAAGATCAGAGGCAATAAACTCTGCTTTACCTCCTGCAGCCCGAATTTCGTCGACGGTCTTCTTCCCGCGCTCTGCGTTACGCCCGACAACCAAGACATGGACGCCGAGCTGCGCGAGTTTAGTGGCAGTCGCACGACCGATTCCGCTGGTTCCTCCGGTAATCAGTGCTGTCAATACGGTGCTTGTCATGTTGAATCTCCAGTCTGTTATGACAGATTTGACTCACTTAGACTCACAGAGATGGGCCCTGGTTTCACGACACCGCTAAACTTCGATTCGGCGGTTGCTTACGCATCACCTAATACGACTCGCTCCACCCCGGCAGCGGACGAGGCGTTGAGAACTCTGAGTGTTCCTTCTCGCGCGGGCGTGAGGAGATCGGCACCCTTTGAGCCTGCTGCTGCCATCGGAGACGCGACGTGTATTACGTAGCGGCATCCCGTCATGGCATCCTGCCAGCCTCTATCGTCGATGAGATCAGCCTTGACGAATGACAAGTTACCGGATGTTTGAACCAGACCTTCTACCGATTTACGCACGGCGGTCTGTTTCTGGGGATCACGGAGCGTCGTACGGACTCTGTAACCCTGTTGCAGAAGACCGACGATCATCCATCCTGTCAGGTAATCCTGAGCCGCCGGTGACGAGGACCGTTGTCTCTTGGAGTCTTGCACCAAGCTTGTCGATGAGGGTTGTCATTGCTACCCTCCGGCCGGTTCGGTGAACAGTGTCCACCTATATTGGCACCGGACGTACTTGTGACAAGTAAGGTGGCATTCCGGCTGCCCAAAGTTCGGTTCCATTCACCACGGGAGCGGACCGTTTTCGTTGGAAAACGTGCCGGTCGGGCCGTTTGCGTCGAGGAGCGCAAGCCGCACCGGTTCTCGTGCGCCTTGTTCGACGGTGCGAGTACCCTCGAAGTTGTTGAGATCGGTCGCAGTGAAACCCGGACAAGCGGCACTGACCTTGATGCCGTCCGATTCGAGTTCGGCAGCGAAAGCGATCGTGATCGCGTTGAGCGCCGTCTTCGACCAAGAGTAGGCACCGAACCTCGCACGGCGCGGGTTCGCCGGGTCCGAATTCCAAGTCAGCGATCCTGTGGAACTCGACACGTTGACGATGCGTGCTGACGGCGCTTCACGAAGCAGCGGCAGCATCGCCTGCGTGACGGCGATGACGCCGAACACGTTCGTCTCGAACACGGCACGCACCGCGTCGAGAGACGCGACGCTCGCGTGGCCCGCCTTTACAATCTGCTCCAACGACATGCCTCGCTTTCCCGTGTGGGAGATCGCAGCATTATTCACGAGCACATCGAGGCGGCCGAATTCTTTCCGGATGCGTTCAGCCCCGGCGGCGATGGAGGCGTGATTCGTCACGTCAAGCTGGAGAGCGTGGGCATTTACGTCCATGCTCGAGGTTCCGCGATCCGACGAGCACAATAAACCCACGCGCTGCGAGATCCTTCGCGATTTGAAGACCGATTCCTTTGTTGGTCCCCGTGATCAGGGCGACCGGTTTGTCTTACATGACATCCTCCTTCGTTCAAATCAAACGGGTGCTGTTCAAGATGCGACTGTGGTCGCGATCTCGGGATACCGCATTCGCACGAGGTCTGCAATCAGGCCGGGTCCCGTCGGGTTCCACCCAAGTTTTTCCCTTGTTTGCGCGCTTGAGGCACGAAGATCGTGGCTGGCGAACATGCTTAAGAACCCAAAATGAGCCTGCGCTTCTTCGGGAGATAGAGACACCACCGGCACTTTCAACCCATTGCCAATGGCGTCGGCAATATCTCGCAACGCAACGCCTTCTTCGGCCACCGCATGATACTTCGTGCCGGCTTCGTGCTTTTCCAGTGCAAGCCTGTAAAGACGCGCGACATCCAGAACGTGGCCTGCTGCCCAGCGATTGTGCCCGTCCCCTACATACGCGGACATACCTTTCTCCCGCGCCACAGAAATCAGATACGTGACAAGGCCTTGCTTAATCGTGTTGTGAACTTGGGGAAGACGCATGACCGAAGCGTTGATGCCCTCGGCTGCCAGAGCCAGAGCCGTCTGTTCCGAAACACGCGGGAACGGGAAATCCGGCGGTATGACATTGTCTTCGGTTGCAACCTGACCTGGCGTGGCCAACCCAGCGGTCCCAGATGTGACAATCAAGGGCCGTTTAGAACCGGCAAGCACAGAACCCAGAGTTTCGATGGCACGTTTGTCGATCTCGCAGTTCTCTTGGAATTTTGAGAAGTCGCGAACGAAGCCCAGATGAATGACGGCATCCGAAGCGGTGGCTCCCTTATGCAAACTGTCGAGATCTTCGAGCGAACCGCGATGGACTACGGCTCCTGCCGCGGAAAGCGATTTTGCTCCCCCGTCAGAGCGAGACAATCCAAGCACTTGATGTCCCGCGTCGAGCAGCTCTCGAACAACCGCCGAACCAATAAAACCTGTTGCACCTGTAACGAATACTCGCATATTAAAACTCCTTTTCTGGTTTACCGATTGAGTTGAGATTAGCAAGCACTTCAGAAGGAATCTGGAGCTGCGCAGCCTGAAGATTCTCACGAAGATGCTTGAGCGATGATGTTCCGGGAATGAGCAAGATATTCGGCGACTGCTGCAGAAGCCACGCCAGCGCGAGCTGCATCGGTGTCCCGCCGAGGCTGGCGGCGATATCAGATAACTCTGCCGATTGCAGTGGAGTGAACCCGCCGAGCGGAAAGAACGGAACGTACGCAATACCGTCGTGGGCTAGATCTTCAATGAGCGCATCATCCGCTCGACGCACTAGGTTGTAGTGATTCTGCACGCAGACAATCGGCACAATCCGCCGCGCTTCAGCGATCTGCGCTGGCGTGACGTTGCTGAGCCCGATATGCCGGATCAGTCCCTGCTGTTGGAGTTCGGCCAAAACATTCAGCGGAGCCTCCATCGAGCCCTCCGCTGGTTCGTGAACGCTGAACATGCTGCGCAGGTTGACCACATCCAGCACATCCACCCCCAAGTTGCGCAGATTATCCTCAACCCCCGCCGTCAACTCTTCGCGCGAGAGAGCCGTGATCCATGACCCGTCTTCCCCACGCCTCGCGCCGAGTTTGGTCACAATTACGAGGTCAGCGGGATAGGGCGACAACGCCCGACGAATGATCTGATTCGTCACATGCGGCCCGTAATAGTCGCTGGTATCGATGTGATTCACCCCGCTCGCAACGGCTTCTCGCACCACGGCAATCGCTTCGTCGAGATTATTGGGAGGCCCCCATACCAACTTGCTCCCATCTCGTCCCGCAAGTTGCATGGCGCCGTACCCCATTCGATTCACACTCATTGCTGTCCCGGCAACTGTGAAACTGCCGGCAAGCTCAGTTTGTTGACGCATTCCGTTCCTCCTGGCTTTCTTGTGCATCTAACAGCATTGGATGAAGGATTCTTCAGGTTCGGAGTTCGCATTATGTCGACGAACACGATAGTTGCATTTGAGCCAAGAAAGACACCCATTCAAGCCAGATCCATGGTCACGGTCGAATCGATTTCCGAGGCGGCTATTCAGGTTTTGCTAAGCCACGGGCCGGAGCGATTGACCACCACGCGGGTCGCCGATCGAGCGGGAGTTTCGGTGGGCACCCTCTATCACTACTACCCTAATAAACAGTCATTACTCTTTGCCGTACTGGAAAATCATTTCAACAACGTGGCATTAAGGGTTGAGGCTGCTTGCGCCAGCGCCTGTCACAAGCCGCTGTCGGAAATGACTAAGGAAACGGTGGAAGCGTTCGTTGACGCGAAAATGGAACGCCCGGATATCTCCGTGGCGCTCTACCGCGTCGCTGCCGACGTTGGTTGCCCCACATTACTCAAACGGGTCAACCAGCGGACACGCAGAGCCGTTGAAGCCATGCTTGAAACAGCTCCGGACATCAAGTCCCCACCGGACAAGTTCGTCATCGAAATCATGCTTTCAGCGATGGGGGGGCGCGATGCGTTCGTTGCTGGAATCTGGGCCGTCCCGAGCCACAGTCCGAAAAGCACGAGAGCAACTGGTGCTCCTTTGCCAGTCTTACATGGCCGCCGCAAACCCCAAACAGGGCTCCTAGCCCACCCCCCATTTCTCATAAACCAGTGCATGACCGGTTAGTCGTGGATGTCAGGCAGTGTCAACAAACTGGACGTGCAGGTTAGCTGGTTTGCGCTTCCAGAGAATTGACCCTGGTCCGTGCCACCGGTGAACGATCCCGTTGCAGACGCCCGGGTCAACTGGATGTAATCCGATACCGGAGGGGGTAAGAATGACGGGTCTTGGCTGGAAACGCTGACCGTCAGAGTCTTACCCGTGCTCGAAAGACATGCGGCGCCGCTCGTATTTAAGATGACCGTGGAAGCGGTCTTGGTGTAGCCCGACCACTGTGAGCAGCTGTTCTTCGCCGGCACGGTAAAGGCTGGCGCGACGAAAGTCGTGCCACCATCGCCGAAGCCGCCGCTCGTCATCGTCGCGATGCAGAAGGCGCCTCCCCCCGGAAAGGTCTGGCCGGCGGCGAAATGGATGGTTCCGTTGCTGTTCACAAAGAGACCGGTTTCAGCGACTGCGCCGGCACCTGACGTCGCCAAAAGGTTCAGTGTTCCATTCGGGGTCGCGGTGTCGTTGCCGGTGGGTTCCACCCGCCACTCGAAGCGGGGTTGCACGTCAGCCTTACTCGAAGAGTTGAAGGCCGAGGCATACAGCTCTAGGATCTGCGAATCGAAGGCCTCTGACGAGGTTGCTGTGCCCGTCGGGGGGAGCAACAGATTGTTGTTAAAAGTCGAGATTCCATCGACGGTGAAGGTGCCATCGACGGTGAGAGTTGCAGTCGGCGAGGTCGTGCCGATGCCCACATCCGTACCGTTGTCGTAAAGAATCGAGTTCACGATGGTGTTCGTTCCGGAAAACTTGGCTACCCTGTCGGTGGTGCCTCCGGTCGTTGTGACCGTCGTTGCAGCAGCGGGGGTGGCGGCGGCCTGATCCTGGGCGAAAGATGGATAGCTGGCCACTGAAATGAAAACAGCAAAGAGTTGTAGGATTTGCTTCAGACGGATAGTCATAGGTTTCTCCTCGGAAAAAGTTGCCTGCCAGATCGATCGTGTACAGCCGGGGTTGATAGTTTCTGGGCAGAGACGAGTCGTAGCGCCCACGTTTACATGGTGGCTCGAAGGTACGGATCCTTTCGAGGCAGGACGCTCCGCTTCAACGGGATGTAATCCGATCCGATGATGCAGCAGCGCGACCAACAAAGAGATTTGTGGCTTTAGTCGAAACACGAGGTTTCCTCCTCCTGAGGGCCGGATTGCGAAAGGAACAATTTCCTGCTCCTACAGAAGAAAGCGGAAAAGGCTGGGAAAAGACGTCACGGGAGGGCGAGTATTTATTTTGGTCGCTTCGGGACGGCGGGCGAGGCTATCAGGCAATTGAAGCAGCCGTGTGTGCTTTGGTTTCTCGGCAGGATCGGGCCAAGCCAGTCAGCGGAAACGACTTGCACGAGGTGTTGGAGGTCAGTTGATGAAAAATCCCAATTGCGCTCAAAAATCCCGGCGGAATATTCGCGTGAACGTCGTGGCACCGGGGGCGACGAAGACTCCCATTTGGAAGCGTGGGCCTTGCGCCTCCATATCTCAAGATCAGTCCGCCAAGGTTGCCGAAGCCGTCTCGTCTAAGGTTCCACTGGGCCGCTGGGGTGAGCCGGGAGAAATTGCCAAGGCAGTGCTCTTCCTCGCCTCAGACGATTCCTCGTACGTCAATGGGGTCGAGCTGATGGTAGATGGCGGAGCTACGGGTGCCCCGTATGGAGCTCCTATTTTTCGCGAGTGAACGCAGAGGATCGGCAGGACCGCCATACATGTTTTGGCGGAGAGATTTACAGTGTTCGCCCGATTGGAGTTCTCGATCTGGGCATGATAACTCCTGCGGGATTGGTATGCCCTCTGCTCAAGCGGTTAAGCGTGAATCGCGAGAGTTCTGGTTATGGCTGCGAAGCTTGTAATCAAAGGTGTGCATGTCGTCGCGATGGGATTCGCAAACGCCTTCCTGATCGAGGGCGACGATGGACTGACGCTGATCGACGCAGGTTACCCGGGTAAGGAGGTAGTGGTCTTCGAGGCGATCCGCTGGCTGGGCCGTTCGCCAAAACAGCTCAAGCACCTCATCTTTACTCACGGCCACCCTGATCACATCGGCAGCGCAGCAGCTATCGTGCGCGAAACCGGTGCGAGGACCTATCTGCACCCCCTCGATATCCCTATCGCTCAGAGCGGAGGTCCTTTTCGGCCTCTGCCGCCAGCACCGGGTCTGTTGCGGCGAGTGCTGTGCAGGATCTTTTTCCATCCCAACGAGCGAGTCGCACCCGTTACCATCGACCAGCCTTTAACCGCCGGGGAAATACTGCCCATCGCTGGCGGGATCGAAGTCACTCATGTTCCCGGGCATTGCGCGGGACAGGTCGCCCTGCGGTGGCGTCCGGGACGAATGCTCTTTGCGGGTGATGTGTGCATGAACGTGATGGGCCTGGCTGATCCCCTGGGCTTCGAGAATTTGGAGGAAGGCCGTGCGAGCCAGCGCAAACTTACCGCTCTTTCATTCGATGCTGCTGGATTCGGCCATGGCGAGCCTATCACCCGCGACGCGTCGACGCGTTTCCGCAATAAATACCGGACAAATCTAGAGGACGTGCACCAAGAGCGATCCGCAGCTTAAATGACCAACAGTTGCCGAGAAATCCAACAGATTCTGGCAGGAGGAGGCAATTTACCATGCACTCTGACTATGAACGTCACACGGACGGAATGAGGAGATGTGACCCCTGGGAGCAAGTGCTGGCGGACGCCTCCCCCCACGATCACATCGTACAGCTCTATCAGGACCACGATTTTCTCAACAGCGCGGTCTGCCGGTACGTCGGCGCAGGCCTCGCGAACGGGGACCGTATCATACTGTTCCCGACGCTCACCCACTGGAACGACTTCCGCCAACGCCTGGAGACCGAGCGCGTGAATGTGCAAGCAGCACGGGAACGCGGGCAGCTGATAGTTGTAGACGCCAACGAACTCCTGCCCCGCCTCTTGCGGGACGCCATGCCGGATCCGCATGTATTTAACGATGTCATCGGGGACGTCTTCAGACAGGCGTCCGCTGGAGGGAGCTATCAAAAGCTGCGTGCCTGGGGAGAACTGGTCAATATCCTGTGGGAGCGCGGGGACATCGCCGCCAGCATGAATCTCGAGGACCTGTTCGATCAGCTTAATAAGAAAATCGGCATTGCGATGTTCTGCTCCTACGTGATGGACAACTTCAACGGTGACGTTCATGCAGTCATGCTGCCCAGGCTCGGGACCAATCACACTCACCTTATTCCAGTGGAGGACTACGCTCGTCTGGAGCGCGCGGTTGCCGAAGCGCTCCGCGAGACGGCTGGCCCGGACGAAGCTCGTGTCCTTGAAAGTCAGTTGCTCTCCCGCTATCAGCCGCCCTACTGCATGCCGCGCTCCCAAGCGTTGCTGCTCGCATTGCGTCAGTTTCTCCCGGCAATTGCGGATCCAGTGCTGCAACGGAGTCGCAATCTCTACAGTGCTGCAAAGGCGGCGTGATGGCCACAGCGAACCCTCGCGGCGGGCCGGGTTTTCCATGCGTCAATAGCGACCACACGGCCGCAAACCTTGCTACGCCCCATCTGATCAACATCCTTGATACCGTTGATGTTCCCGTCGTCGTCTTGCGACCCGACTTTACGCTCGTTTGGTTCAATAAGGCGGCTAATGGGCTTGCTTTCTTGCCATCAGGCATTGGCCGGACATTGCGTGACATCTCGGTGCTCCCCGGCGTGCCCCGTCTGGAAGAGCAATGCAACCAGGTTATCGCGAGCGGACTAGAATCCCGCGCCGATTTTCACTATGAGCACAAGTGGTTCGCCATTCGGATATTTCCCTACACAAAGGACGACGGTCGGATCAGCGGCATAGTACTGACGTTCACTAATGTGACTGCTCTTCGAGCCAGTATCGATCAGGTCATGTACGAGCGCGAATGCACGAAGGCGATCCTCAACGCGGTTGCCGATCCTCTCGTCGTGCTCAGTGCTGACCAGAGAATCCTCTGTGGCAATCACGCTTTCTACGAAATGTTCCTTGAACTGGCATCCTTACGTACGAAGCTCAAACAGATGCTTGAGGGCACTCATCCCTTGGCGTCCGTTGAGGTGAATCACGTCTTCCCCGGAGAAGGACAAAGGACCCTGAGTATTGACGCATGTCCATTATCTTTGCCGGGCCATTCTGAGCGCAGGATTCTGGTGACTTTCCAAGACGTCACTGCGCGCAAACAGGCGGAAGAGCCCAACGATCTGCGTGCTATCGCGGTACGTAAGGAAGAGTTGCGGCGCAGCGCGGCATTTCTAGCTGAGGCTCAACGTCTCAGCTTAACTGGCAGCTTCTCCTGGCGGGTAACCACAAACCGAATCATCTGGTCAGACCAGCTCTATCGAATCTACGAGCTTGAGATCGGCATGCCGTTGACGCTCGAATTGATCCGTGCCCGAGTGCATCCGGAAGACCTCGCCTCGCACGAAAAAATGGTCAAAGAGGCAAGCATCCGCGGCACCGACTTTGAATACGAGTACCGTCTCCGGATGCCCGACCAATCGATCAAGTATCTTCATGTGGTGGCCCATGGCACCCGAGATGAGGATGGTCGAGTGGAGTACATCGGGACCGTTCAAGACGTGACAGCAGGCCGGACTGCTTTTGAAGAAATAAAGGCGTTAAAGGACCAGCTCTACAAGGAGAACATTGCGTTACGGGAAGAGATCAACGAAGCGTCCATGTTTGAAGAAATCGTCGGTTCGTCTGCGGCACTGCGGAAAGTATTACTCGAAGTGGCCAAAGTGGCACCTACGGATTCAACTGTACTCATTATGGGTGAAACGGGTACGGGCAAGGAACTGATTGCCCGCGCCATTCATAAGCGTTCTGAGCGGTCAGGCAGAGCATTCATCTGCGTCAATTGCGCAGCCATCCCGGCTTCGTTGATTGCCTCCGAACTCTTCGGTCACGAGAAAGGCGCGTTTACCGGGGCGCTGCAGAGACGCGCGGGTCACTTCGAGGCCGCCGATGGGGGAACCATTTTTCTGGACGAAATCGGCGAACTTGCGCTGGAAATGCAGATTTCTCTGCTGAGGGTGCTTCAAGAGCGAGAATTTCAACGGGTCGGGAACAGCCAACCGATTTCGGTTGATGTACGGGTGCTCGCCGCCACAAACCGGGACTTGGATGCTGCCGTAGCCGCCGGTACATTCCGCCAGGATCTTTTGTATCGGCTTAATGTTTTCCCTATTCGCGTCCCGTCGTTGCGCGAGAGGAAGAATGACATTCCGGTACTCGTCCAATATTTGGTGGAACAATTTGCACGGAGAGCAGGAAAGAGAATCACGGAAATCCAGAAGAAGACACTAAGCCTTCTTCAGTCTTATGATTGGCCGGGAAACATTCGCGAATTACAAAACGTGATTGAGCGTGCTGTCGTACTGTGCGAAGGAAAGACGTTGTCAGTGGACGCGACTTGGCTGCAGCAGAAATCGAACAAGCAACCTCGGCCAACGGTTTTTCTCGCCGGTGTGCTCGCCGACGACAGGAAAGAGTTCGCCCACCGTGAATTAAGAGCTATCGAGGCCGCCTTGGCAGAGTGTGGGGGGCGGGTCTCGGGACCTCGTGGCGCCGCCGCAAAGCTCGGCATTCCGCGCCAAACTCTCGATTCGAAGATCGAAAACCTCGGCATAGACAAGCGCCGGTTTAAGGTGCTGTCACCGACACGACACCCAGCTTAGGGAATACGACGCAGCAGTTTTCATCAGTCCGACTCAAATACAGCCATCGCCCCCGACAACCTGCCGATCTCTCTTACAGCCAATAGAGTGGGCGAAGGTTGCGCTGATTTTTCCGAAGAATCAGCATTTCCGAACAATCAGCATTTCCTTCCGACGTAAGTTCCGCCGATTCAATCTCTCTCGCTGGCACGGCAGTTGCACCGATTCGTCGCGATGGTTCGAATCGAGCATGAAATTGAGGATCGAAAAGGATTCACAACGCGGAAAGACCACGATTCGTCTGATTGGTCACTTTCAACTGGAACACGTCGAAGAATTGCAGAAGCAGTTCGAGCAAAACGGTTCCCAGTTTGTTTTGGATCTGACGGAATTGACCCTCGTGGATCTCGATATCGTTCGGTTTCTGGGAACCTGTGAGGCCAGTGGCGTAAAGCTCGTTAATTGTTCTCGTTATATTCGGGAGTGGATGGACCAGGAAGGAAAAGTGTAAGCGAGTTCAGACCATGGAGGAAGGCTTGCGAATTCGTTAAGCGTGGATTCAGCAAGATTCCGACTATCGCAGCAAGAATTCAAACAACGCAATATGCGATGCGCCGTTTACTCACAGTTGTGAGCAGAGATCGGCTCGATCGGTCGGAACTAATTCAACACAGGAGAGTAACTCAATGGAAGCAATTGGATTGTTAGTCACGCTCGAAGCACGCCCAGGCAAGGAAACCGATGCCGAGGCATTTTCTGAAGTCGGCTCAGCCACTCGCCCTGGATGAAAAAGGAACCTTGAAATGGTACGCGATCAAGCTTGGTTCAGGGAAGTTCGGCATCTTCGATACCTTTGCCAATGAAGGGGGCCGCAATGCCCACCTGACTGGCGAAATCGCGAAGGCATTGGGAGCGCGAGCTGGCGAATTGCTGGCGGTTCCCCTGCAGATTGAAAAAGTGGAGGTCCTCGCAAGCACACCCTTAAAGGGCTGAGTGCGAGGTTCCAAGTTACGACCAAAAGGAGAAATCACAATGAGTCAAGCAGCTATCAGCATTAAACACCAAAATAATGACGGCGGAGCCCCGAGAGTCGACATGAAGCTTGAGGTCGAGCTCGTCCCTGTTTCAGACGTCGACCGTGCAAAGGAGTTCTACACAAGGCTTGGGTGGCGTCTCGACGCCGATGATGTTATGGGAAATGATTTTCGCGTCGTCCAGTTCACGCCCCCTGGCTCCGCGTCCTCAATCACGTTCGGCAAGGGAGTCACAACGGCCGCGCCTGGCTCGCTCCGGGGTGGATTGATCGTCTCCGACATTGAGGCCGCCCACGAGGAACTCGTAGCCAGGGGCATCAACGCGAGTGAGGTGTTCCACGGATCGCCCTTCAATCCCGCAGGACGTATCAGTGGCCCGGCCCCCGGACGCCAAAGCTACGGTTCATTTGTCTCTTTCGAAGATCCTGATGGCAACGTATGGATCGTCCAAGAAGTTACGCGTCGGTTGCCTGGTCGCATTGACCTCAAGGCAATGACTTTTGCATCAGCAAACGATCTGGCGAGCGCGATGCGACGTGCGGAAGCCGCTCACGGCGAGCACGAGAAGCGCAACGGACAGCACGACGCGAACTGGTCGGACTGGTACGCAGCGTACATGGTAGCCGAGCAGGCAGGAACGGAGCTGCCAGTTTGAGCGACTGTGTGCTTGCGAGCAATAGAGATTGTCGTTTCTGGTTATCAGGAACGACAAGTAAGAAAGAGAAATACAAATCAAGGAGAAACAAAATGAAAATCTTACGACCGTACAAGTCAGCGCTCCGAGGCCGGACTCGATGTCTCGGATCATCCCTTCTGGCGTGCGCCCTCGTCATCGGCGCAACCGGTTTTGCGAGTGCCAGCCAAACTCAAGACGAGGCAGCCATTCGCGCGCTCGGAGACAACTTCGCCAAGGCTTTCGTTCAGAAGAATGCCGAACAGAGAGCATCGCTATTTGCGGAAAATGGAACCTTCGTAACGCCGGTGGGTGACTTTCTGCAGGGGCGGGCCGCGATGGTGAAGGACTTCGGTCCCGAAGCTCAGCAAGCCGTAATTCCCAACACGCAAGCGGCGTTCTCAAATTATCGCGTTCGCTTCATCAAACCCGATATCGCTGTCGTTGACGCAGTTCTTACCCTGCACAATGTCAACGGTCCAGATGGGACGGTCATCCCAACGATACCGATCAATTTTTTCTACGTGGCTGCGCGCCACGGCGATCAATGGCTGATCGAGGACGGGCGTGCGCATTTCGCGCCGGCGCCGGCTAACAGCATGACCTCGCGAAACTAGGGTGGAGAATACTTGTGTCGCATTCCACGCAGCTCGATCACGAGCCAATCGCTACACTCACGCCGGGGAATCAGGCCGGCGTGCGTGTAGTTCGCAGGCATTACATGCTGGTGCGGTACAGCCACTGGCTGAACATCCCCATTCTTCTGGGCCTGATCCTGAGTGGGGTATCCATTTATTGGGCATCTCCGGTCTATAAGCACAAACCAAGTCCGGAGACGGGAAGCTTTGATCCTTTTGCTGACATCGGCATCTGGATATGCGCGCATGTACCAGGGCTGCACCAATACAGCAGTCCGCCTGACTGGGTGTACAACCACATAAGCCTCGGTCCCGGCATGCTCGCCGCCGCTCTGCGCCTTCATTGGCTCTGTGCTGATCTGTTCATGCTGAACGGCCTTGTCTTCGTCGCAGGGTCGGCTATGGGAGGTGGGTGGCGCTCTCTGTTGCCCCGGCGGACCGACCTGCGCGATGCATTCAAGATGTTCCGCTATTATCTGGGGGTTCCCCTCTCGAAGTTAACGCGCCGCAGTTGGCTGCATCCTCGCTTCAACACAAAATACAACCCACTTCAACGCGTCGCATATTTCTCCGTTCCGGTCGCTGGGCTCCTATCAGTCCTCACCGGCTGGGCGCTTCACAAACCCATGCAGCTCCATTGGTTGACTGCGATCTTCGGTGGTTATGACAAAGCGCGCGTCTGGCACTTCTGGCTAATGTGGATTCTTATCCTCTTTGTCGTGCCGCACGTGATTTTGGTTCTCGCGGATGGGTGGGACACGCTTCGCAGCATGATCGTCGGTTGGTCGACAAGGGCGGAGAGGTGGGAGGACTTTTGACAACGAACCTTGAAGACGAACACTCTGCCTCAGAGCCGGAAACCATATCCTCGACTGAATCCGTGCCCCCGCGAAAACCCGCGAGCTTTTTTGAGGAACGACCGCCGCAGGCGATGGAAGTGGCTCCCCAGCTTTTGCGTCGTTGGACTCGCCGCGATCTTCTGCTCTTCGGATCAAGCGCGATAGCCGCAGTCGCAGCCGGTGGCTTTCTGTTGCCTCAGACTACGCTAAAGCGCCTTGGCTTCATCCAAGGAAACAAGAACTGGCCGAAGCAGGAATTTCTTCTGAATCGAACCTTGCGTATTGATGACGACGTCGCAGAGGCGCTGTATTCAAGAAATCGCTTGGTGCCGACCTACACCAAGTCGCAGATTACTCCGCTCAAAAACAATTACAACGGAGCCACCCCCGACCCCAGCTATATTCCAGAATGGCGTTTGACTCTCGATGGGATTGCTTCAGGTCTAAGCGTTTCTTTGGACATCCGGCACTTGCTCGTATCCTTCCAACTGCATGAGCAAGTCACGCGGCTGGTGTGCGTCGAAGGTTGGAGCGCGATTGCCTGGTGGGCCGGGTTTAGATTCGAAGACTTGTTGCGTGCTTACCCGCCAACGTCCCAGGCGAAGTGGGCCCGGATCGAATCTTCGGTCAATCTTGGCCCCTGGGGGAATCCCGATCCATACTTTGTGTCGCTCGATCTGTCGACGGCGCATCATCCGCAAACGCTACTCGCGACTCACCTGAACGGAAAGCCTCTTACAGTAGAGCACGGAGCTCCTTTGCGACTGATCGCGCCTGTGAAACTCGGCCTGAAAAATATCAAGGCGATAACGCGGATTACCTATACAAAGGACGAGCCAGCGGACTATTGGGCAAAGCGCGGATATTCACAATATGACGGAATTTGAATCGGGATCCCGAAGTTTTCGTTCCGCAATTCGGTTCGCTTCCAACTTTTCCGGATGCTTGGCATCATATACTCCTACCCTTTCTAGATTCCCGGAGATGTTTTATGCACAACGCTACTCCGCTCTTCCTGGCGACTCTCGTGGCCGCGGGGATCATTGTGATCGGTTGTTTCTATCTTGTATCTGTCGATCGAATCCCAGGAACATTTGGTCTAAAGATGCTGCATCCGGCAGACGCTGTCCAGGGGCATGATGAAGCTGGTTTGGGGAGAACGTGCAGACCTCTTTCTCGATAGCCATCGCACAGTGCCACAAGTGGCTCTCTCCACCGGATTTCAGTTTCGCTTTCCCACGCTCTCGGAGGCTCTCTCCGACCTGCTTGGACCCCATCCCGTACCCATAGCACAACTGATGCAATTTGACCCTCGAAGGAGCTTAAACTGATGAGTGAAACCAAGATCAGAGTAGACGCTATGGCCGGTTTCGCCGCACCGCCTTTTCATCCGATTCTTACTGATGCCGGTGCTGGGCCCACCTTCACGATGCTCGGGACCACAATGCGTTTGATCGCTACCGCCGCCGGTACTGGAGGACGGTATACGGTGATCGAGCAAGTTACGCCGCCTCGTTGGGGTCCGCCGCGCCACATCCATTCACGTGAGGACGAGATATTTTACATTCTTGACGGTAGCTATGAGTTGCATGTCGGAGATGAGCGCCGGACCGTTTCCGCTGGTGCCTCGGCGATCTTGCCCCGCAACATTCCACACGGCTTTCGTAACGTCGCGTCCACGCCCAGCCGCTTCGTGTTCGTTATCACTCCTGGCGGATTAGAGGAGTACTTCTTGGCGGTGGCAAAATGCTCTCCGCCTCCATCTCCCGCACAACTGGTTGAACTGGCTCGACCATTCGGTCTGACCCTGCTACCGCCTGGAGCTTAACCAGAGCTAAAAGCGTATCAGGGCGTAATGCAAGCAACTGAGCGGGTGGTCGCTGGGCTTGATCGGAAAATGCCTCGGGGAGAAAAGCTCGTGTGCGTCGAGGAGCCAATCCGAGCATTTTCTGTCAGCGGCGGTAATGCCGAAGCTGATTCGTCCCAGCTTGCACCAGAAACGTGGCGCAGCGATAAGGGAAGGTTGCAGCAGCGCGTCTATGGTCCCCCCGGTTTGCCTGGTCCTAAGGACGATTGTCGGCAAAAGAGTTCGCAAAATCTTGTAACCTTTGTGACATTATAACATCATAATGAGTAAAAATAGAGCGCTGGAAACTAGCTCTTGGCGCTTCGGGCGTCGACAGCGATAACAAAAGAGAAAGGTTGTTGAATATGAACCAACTGACTCAATCATTGGAACGGAAAGGCAGCAGTCGTTTAGCATTTCTTAGCAGCCGCCTTGCATCCTTGGAAAGACCTTCGATAGCTGTTTGGGCTCCTATTCCGCTACGGCTGATTGTTGGCTACGGTTTCATGGAGCATGGCTACGCAAAACTGTCCAGGGGACCTGAGGCCTTCGCCGCCATCCTGCATGCTATGAACGTGCCCGCGCCTCATCTCATGGCATGGCGCACGATTTTGACCGAACTCCTCGGGAGTCTCGCCGTCCTGCTTGGAGCGTTCGTCCCACTTGTCAGTCTGCCGATGGCTGCCGTTCTTTTCGTAGCGATGCTAACGGTTCATCTGCCCTACGGGTTCAGCTCGATCAAGCTGCTGAGTGTGGCGTCTGGCCGCGCCCAGTTTGGGCCGCCGGGCTACGAACTCGATCTGCTCTACCTTGCCTGCCTTGCGGCGCTCGTCATTGGTGGTTCTGGTCCGCTGTCGCTAAACGCGGACACTTGGCGAAGATTCAAAGACAGTAGCCCAAAGACATTCGCCTAAATGTAACCGCCTTCAGAGGTGGATCGCCCTGTATGAACATCAGTGGTCTTTTAGGAACTCTGGTCCCGGTATTCTTTGTGATCGCGCTTGCCTATCTTGCTGGCAAGAGAAACACGTTCGACGCTGGCCAGGTGGCCGGCCTTACCAAGCTGGCGACATCCTACGCTCTACCGGCTTCGTTATTCGTCGGTATGACAACCATCCGGCGCGACCTGCTGCTTCAGCAAGGGCGCCTTTTTCTGGCGCTGATCCTTGCCCACGTTGGACTCTTTGTGGTTGCGTGGATCGTGCTCAGGAAAATAAATTCGCTGAGCGGAACTCGTTCCATCATCTACAGCTTAATTCTGGCGACCTCCGGTACTCCCATATTTGGACTCGCCATTCTCGAGCCGATCCTCGGAGCGACCAGCGCCGGGGCTGTAGGACTTGTCGCCTTGGCGATCTTTCTCACGATTCCGGTTGCAGTCATTTTCTTAGAGATTGATGCCGCAGCAAAGAACCGGCAAGCAGGAACGGATTGTTCGAAGCCCAGCCCCGTAGTCGTAGGACTCAAAGGCGGTCTGAAATCACCGCTCCTCTGGGGACCAGTCCTCGGAATCACGGTTGTGCTTGCTAGGGTGCATCTGCCCCCCGTGGTCGTCAGCAGTTTCGAGCTGATTGGCTCCGCGACGTCCGGCGTCGCCGTCTTTACCGTAGGCCTAGTCTTGGCGGCTTACCCGGTTCGCTTTTTGCTCGGAGTTTTTGCTGGTTCCCTCGCACGTGTCGCGGTGCAATCGGCGATGCTCGGCGTTCTACTTCATTCGCTTGCGGTCGAAAGTCCGCTCTCGCGTGAAGCGCTTGTGCTTTGCAGCTTTCCAGTAGGACCTACGGTTGCACTCTTTGCGGACCGATACCACTCCGCCCGAGCTGAAACAGCAGCGATGCTCTTGCTTTCAACCCTCGGGCTGGCTTTCACCGTCCCAGCAATGCTCTGGCTCACCCGATGATTCAGCACCAGTTCGGGTCCCGTTAGCATGAGGGCGGAAATCGAATTTTCGTTTGACTTGAGCACAACGAGGCCGGGAGGAACGTCAGTCTTCGATTGTTCAAGAATAAATGACACGAACGGCCAAGCGTTCGACTCGTCACTAGACAGTGCTGGCAGCGGGAAATACGTAGAGAAGCGAATCATGCGCGACCGTCATGAAGACATTATAATGTCGTATTCTTCTCGGCTATCATTTGGTGAGTCCAGCGTCTTGAGTGACGGGCAAACCAGAAGCCAACCGCAGGACGACTATTCGGCCGTTGATTCCCGGTTTGTGCTTATTCAGTCAGATACGATCGACATGGTACAGAACTCCTATCTGACGCATTAACTACAATCTGGTGATTCATAAAATCTGTTCTTAATAACCGAGATTCCGAAGAGCCATCTGGGCGGCCCGCACATTAGCTCAAAATCATGAATCCGCTGGGTGTCTCGCTACATCTGTAGTGACTGTTCCACATCTACCGCAGGGAGGCCGTTATGGGAAAGCTTGAAGGTAAGGTGGTAGTCATCACGGGTGGATCGAGCGGCATGGCGCTGGCCAGCGCCAAGCGGTTCGTTGAAGAAGGCGCCTATGTTTTCGTTACCGGCCGGAGGCAGGAGGCGCTCGATGAGGCCGTCAAGGTGATTGGCCGCAACGTGACCGGCGTGCGCGGCGACGCATCCAATCTCGACGACCTCGACCGCCTGTTCGATACGGTCAAGCAGGAAAAGGGCAAGATCGACATCCTGTTCGCGAGCGCTGGCACGGGCGAAGCCGTCAAACTCGGCGAGATTACCGAGCGGCACTTCGATGCGGCCTTCGACCTGAACGTGCGCGGCACGCTGTTTACAGTTCAGAAGGCGTTGCCGCTGTTCAACGATGGCGGATCGATCTTCACGACCGGGTCCAATGCTTCGGTGAAGGGTTTTCCTGGTTTCAGCGTGTATGCGGCGAGCAAGGCGGCGTTGCGTTCATTCGCACGCACCTGGCTCAACGAACTGAAGGGCAGGAATATCCGGGTGAACGTGCTGGTCCCGGGACAGGTCGCCACACCGATTCTGGAGCAAGTTTTCGATGAGGAGACGAAGCGGCAGTTCGAATCCATGATCCCGCGGGGAAAGATGGGTCGTCCTGATGAAATTGCGACGGTCGCGCTATTTCTCGCTTCAGACGACTCCAGTTACGTAAATGGGGTGGAGTTGTTTGTTGATGGCGGCACCTCGGCAATCTGAATCGGCGGATCTCGGTGAGTGCATGGCCAAGTCGCTTATTCACTTCGATAGACGTCGACAGTCGAAGCTAAGGCCCAAAATCGTGAATGCAATAGGCGTAAGGCACATCTGTAGCGACGGTTCCACAATAGCACGACGGCAGATGTTGAAGAGGAAAAGTAGATGGGCGGGCAGCCCGGCGGGCCTCTGTTTCAGAACCTGGAGAAGGTCGCCTGTTTGCATCAGCCCACTGGAGAGCGTTCTGCTTGCGCATGCTCGTCGCAACTCCAACCGAGATAGGAAATAGGCCGGCCCGGATGGGCCGCGCAAAGGAGAACTGTGATGACGACAAATCTTGAAGACAGGCACTTCGCGCGGCGCAGCTCAACTGTGTTCCATCCCATCAGCGTGGAAGACAAGACTGCAATGGCTGCGATGCGGGCCATCGTCGAACCCAATAAGGGGCGCTTGCAAGGAATTGCTGCGCGCGCGCCTTTCGACGCCATCATGGAGCACGTCGCTGTTCCTGAGGGCGTGACCTTTGAGGCCGGAACTGTTGGTGGTAT
>JASHPL010000262.1 GCA_030038125.1 Candidatus Sulfotelmatobacter sp. | reverse complement strand
GCTTCGTGGCCCTCGTCGCTCACGCTAAACAAGTAGCTGAGGCCAAAAAGAAACCCATCGCCACTCAAGCTTCGCGATGAAGATGCCGAAAGATCACGACTTCTAAGATCTTTCGTCTTGCATAGTGTTGCGAATCGAAGCAAACTACCGGGCGCGCTGGTGCCGGATGAGAATGGGCGTTGTAAAAGCCGGACCGGCGCCCGATGACGGCATCACCGAGCTAGCGCGAGGGGTGAGCACTGGCGGACTTCAATGCCTCGCCTCGAGTGTGAGTTTTTGCACCCGCCAGTTCAACAACTCGCTCACGTAAAGTTCATTGACAGACGGACAAGCGATTTCGTGAATCCACCCGAACTGCTTGAGTTGTTTGCCGGATTCTCCCAACACTCCCAGAACTTCCCCTTCAAGAGTGAGCTTGTAGATTCGGCCGGGGTAGGCATCTGAAACATACAATACCTGGTTTGGGGCTGGAGTGATGCAAATTGCCCAAGGCGAGCCGGGCGCCATATTCTGGGGGCCGTTGATTGGCAAGACTGGTTTATTGCCGATGGCAGGACGCGCGTTCGGATCGAACGGAACGTCAATGGTGACCTGGCGAAGAAATTTTCCTTCCGTGTCAAAGACCTGAATGCGGCGATTGCCGCGGTCGGCCACGTAGACTCGGTCTTCCGCGTCGACGGCAATACTGTGGGGAGTGCTGAATTGCCCCGGCTGGTTTCCGGGTTCTCCCCAAGACTTAAGCCAGTTGCCATTCTTGTCGACCTTGGCGATGCGCGAATTGATATAGCCGTCGCTGATGTAGGTGTTGCCCTCCTTATCCCAGGCCATGTCGGTTACCTGGCGAAACATTCCGTCGACGGGCGGCAGCGGCGGGTTGACATGGGCGAGAGGTCCCGTCTTCTCGTCCGAGGCCTCCTGCTTGCGTCCAAAAACCATGACCACCCGGCCCTCCGGGCTGAACTTGATGACCATGTCCGAGCCCTTGTCGGCCACCCAGATATTGTCCTGCCGGTCGACCTTCACGGCGTGCGCAAAAGACCAGGCGTAGAGGTTGTGGCCAATTTCCCGCAGAAATTTACCGTTTGCGTCGAATTCCAGCAGCTGTGACGCAGCGGCTCCGTAGGCCGGGCCGGTCGTATTGCCGCGCGACAACACAAAAATGTGTCCTTTGGAATTCACGGCTACACCCGTTGCTTCCCCCAGATACAAGTCGGGTGGAAGTTTCAGGAGGTCAGGAATCGATTGGAACGGAATCTCTGGCACTGGTGGTTGTTGCGCCACGAGAGAGGCTGCCTCAAGCAGACACAGGAAAAAAACGATTCGTCTCATTGGAATCTCCGCGGGGGCACCGGCAAATTCACCGGTAGAGATCAAGCGATGATACTCAACACCACGGGGGCAGGGTCAATGAGCAGATTGAGGGACACGTGCCCAATACGCGCACTTCACCACTTCTCATTTCATCTTTACACTCATCGGACCTGCTCCCAAACCCGCGAGTCACTGAGCGCTACACATGACCTGTTACATGGGCACTGTCGTAAGACACCCCACGCGATCAAAGACAACTCCGTTACATGACTTTAATCCTCTCGTAACACTGCTTGATTAGTATCTTCCCGCGGGAGCCCCTCACATTTCATCGCTAGTTGGGGAAAGGAAAAAAGACTATGCGTCAAGTGTTCCCTCTGTGTCTCGTCGCCATGATGGCTGTCGGAGCAACCATGACACCGGTCGCTAAGGCAGCCGACGCGAAAACTGCCACGCCTATCAAACATCTGGTGGTCATCTTTGGTGAAAATCGATCCTTTGACCACTATTTCGGAACGTACCCAAACGCATTGAACCCCAGGGGAGAACCACAATTTCACGCAAAGCCAAATACGCCAACAGTAAACGGTTTGAGCAACGCATTACTGATCAACAACCCCAATCTGAACCCAGCGAATGGCTCCGGCGCGTCCAATCCTTTTCGCTTCAGTCGCTCGCAGGCGAACACCCAAGACATGGACCACGACTACATGGCGGAACAGCTAGCGTTTGACGGTGGTCTCATGGACTTGTTTCCGGCGAACACTGGGAGTGCTGGTCCTCCGCCCAATGCTCCGCCGGCTATAGTGCTCACAAATGGCCAAGTGATGGGCTATTTTGACGGCAATACCGTCACGGCTCTGTGGAACTATGCCCAGCACTACGCCATGAGCGATAACTCGTACAGCACGAACTTTGGCCCGTCAACCGTGGGCGCCATCAACCTGATCTCGGGTCAAACCAATGGCGTGGTCAATCACGCTGGCGGAACGGGAGCGTACGTGAGTGACGGAAATGGCGGATTTACCGTAATCGGAGACCCGGATCCGTTCGGAGACGTTTGCTCTGGGTCGGAGCAAGCTCAGATGGGCGGAAAGAACATTGGTGATCTGCTCAACGCGGCTGGCGTAACTTGGGGATGGTTTGCCGGTGGATTCAATTTGAATACCATCAACTCCAACGGCACCACGGGATGCAACCGCTCATCGACCTCTGAGATTGTTGGCACGCAGGGCGACTACGTCCCGCATCACACACCATTCCAATACTACGCTTCTACGGCAAATCCCACGCATGCACGGCCGAAATCCGTACACACGATCGGCTTCTCAGGCGATCCCTCCAACCACGACTATGACGTCGACGATTTCTTCGCCGCCGTCTCAGCCGGCAACTTTCCCGAGGTTAGCTTCTTGAAGGCCATAGCGATTCATGATGCGCACCCGGGCAATTCCGATCCTTTGGACGAGCAGCAGTTCGTGGTTCGAGTGGCCAATTTCCTCCAGGCACAGCCCGAGTGGGCGAATACCGCGCTCGTGGTTCTGTATGACGATTCCGACGGCTGGTATGATCATCAGCTCGGCCAGATCGTCAATTCGTCAAAAAGCGCGGCCGATGCACTGAATGGACCCGGGAGCTGCGGTTCTGGCGTGAATGCCCTGCCCGGCATCAACCCTAAGACGACTCACGCTCAGGGCCGTTGCGGATACGGTCCGCGCCAGCCTTTGCTCGTGATTTCGCCTTGGTCAAAGCATAACTTTGTCGATAGTTCGGTGACCGATCAGACATCAGTTCTCCGCTTCATCGAGGACAACTGGCTTGGTGGGGAGCGGATCGGAAGTGGATCGTTTGATGCGATCGCGAACTCGATTAGCTCGATGTTCGATTTCCATCAAGTCATCAGCAACGACCTGTTTATCCTGAACGAAGATACAGGCGAACCGGTGAATGCTGGCCACTAACGAACACAGGGAATGAAATAAAATCGCAGTAAACGCGGCAAGACACGGCGAGGGTGACTCCCGCTGTGTCTTGCCGTCGTTACGTTGGCGGGAAAAGGACAGCGTGATCACACGTCGGAAGTTCTTACAACATTCGGGCTTGTTGGCGAGTGCCGTTGCCGCAGGTACGAAACAGATGCTCGGTGCGATGAACCATACCGAGCCGACCATGGCTGCCGCGCTCGACGTTAACTTACTCGCGAAGTTTGTGGATCCGCTTCCTTATCCTGCAGTCGCACGGCCTCAAGGACGAAAACCGAGCCCTGCGGATCCGAAAACGAGCGTCTCATTTTACCGAATCCAGGCACAGGCGACGGAAAGCAAGGTTCACCGTGACCTTGCTGCCACTCGGTTCTGGAGTTTTGGGCCTACCGTTCCCGGTCCAACCTTCGAGACGCGTGCGGGAGAGCCGTTGCTGATTGAGTGGGTGAACACGCTGCCCGGCGCGCATTTCCTGCCGATCGACCGAACCATCCACGGAGCAGAATCGGACAAGCCGGAGGTACGAACCGTTGTGCACTTGCACGGAGCAAAAACCGGTCCGGCGAGCGACGGTTATCCCGAAGATTGGATTGTGCCGGGCAAATCATCGCTTTATTTCTATCCGAATCAGCAAGACGCCGCCATGCTCTGGTACCACGATCACGCCCTGGGGATCAATCGTCTCAACGTCTATGCGGGTTTGCTCGGCACGTTTTTCATTCGAGACAGCGTGGAAGACGCGTTGAATCTGCCTCGCGGCAAATATGAATTGCCACTCATTCTTTACGACCGGCTGCTGACACGAGAAGGCCAGCTTCTTTATCCGGTTTCGCCAGATCCACAGTCGCCTTGGGTTCCCGAGGTGTTTGGTAACGCCATTCTCGTTAACGGCAAACTGTTTCCCTATCTTGAAGTAGAGCCGCGCAAATATCGCTTTCGCGTACTCAATGGATCGAATGCGCGCATCTATCATTTGTCGCTGACCCGCGAGAATTCCGCCGAGGAACTCCCCTTTCATCAGATCGGCACCGATCAGGGACTGCTACCGGCGCCAGTTCCTCTGACGCGGCTCGATATTGCGCCCGGCGAACGTGCCGATCTCGTCATGGATTTTCGGGAATTCGGTGGTGCGCAGTTGATTCTGAAAAGCGACGCCTATGTCGTGATGCAGTTCCGAGTGGCATCAGGGAAGGTGAATGATGCGAGTTCGCTGCCTTCCGCTTTGCGATCTGTCCCCAAAATTACAGAATCGCAAGTGGTGCAGACGCGACTGCTGACGCTGGACGAGTACGTCAACAAGGCCGGAAATTCAGCGATGCTGCTTCTCAATGCCACGCACTGGAAGGCCCCGGTTACCGAGAGGCCGATGCTGGGATCAACCGAAGTCTGGACGTTGATCAATCCCACGAACGACACGCATCCCATTCATCTTCACTTGGTGCGCTTTCAGATTCTCGATCGTCAAACCTACGAGCCATGGCTGTTTCAGACCAAGCGACAATTGCATTTTCTAGGATCAGCGGAGCTTCCCGAACCGAACGAAGCCGGCTGGAAAGATACTGTGCAAGCGCATTCGCGAATGGTGACACGCATCATTGTCCCGTTCGAGGGATTTACTGGCCGCTACGTTTGGCATTGCCACATACTTGAGCACGAGGACAATGAGATGATGCGACCTTACGAAGTGATCCCGGCAGCCTGAACATTCTGAAAGATAATTTCCACATCGGGATGTCTGCGATCGGTGATGTTTGGCTGAGAACTGCTTACGGAGGAACTTTTTCCATTTTCCTCTCGCCCGTCTGATTTGTTGGGTGAATACGAGCCCTGTCTGAAAAATTAAGGCATCTTTACCTGTTCGGTTCCGGACATGCAAGGCCAGTGGTGGACACCTTTAAACAGCCCTTGATCTGACAATCGTATTCTCTGGTCCTGTGCCATCAATGGCTTACGCTCTCCACGACAATGGTGAAAGCCTTGCTGCTCGAGGAACGATCTGACCGATGGTTTGCGCCGTAGCCTGTTCACTGTGGGACATAAATTTAGGAGAACAAACCCGTGATGGGCGGAATAATCCAGGATCTTCGCTACGCGCTACGGCAATTGCGCCAGAGTGCAGGTTTCACGGCAGTCGCCGTCCTTACGCTGGCGCTAGGAATCGGAGCGAACACCGCAATTTTTCAGCTGCTCGATTCCGTTCGCTTGCAGAGTATGCCTGTGCCGAATCCGCAGGAACTAGTTGAGGTGCGCGTCGCAAACGGAAATGGCAGTATCCCCGGTATGGGCATCAACGTCGGGGATAATCCACAGATGACGAACCCTCTTTGGGAGGAGTTGCGGAATCACCAAGCCGCTTTTTCCGATCTTTTCGCCTGGGGCACGGACACGTTTAGCCTGGGCACCGGGGCGAACGCTCGAAACGTACATGGTTTGTGGGCAAGCGGAGGTTTTTTCCACGTCTTGGGTATTGCTCCGGCTCGTGGCCGCCTCTTTGATTATCAAGATGACCAGCACGGCTGTGGCGCTTCGGTAGCGGTCATCGGTTACGGTCTATGGCAGAGCGAATTCGGAGGCCTCGACTCGGCTGTTGGCAGTAGCGTGACAGTTCAGGACCACCGCTTTCAAATTGTGGGGGTAACTCCGCCTGGCTTTTGGGGGCTGGAAGTTGGCAAAACTTTTGATGTCGCGCTGCCGATTTGTGCGCTGGAGACAATTCAATCCGTCAACGCTTCTTTTCATCGGCGCGATGTCTGGTGGTTGACCGTGATGGGCCGGTTAAAGGCTGGTTGGACACTCGATCGCGCCTCAGCCTACCTCAGCAGCATCAGCCGCGGCCTCTTGGAGGCCACAGTGCCGGGGGGCTATCAGTCTTCGACGCTCGAACAGTATCTCAACTTCCGTTTGGCGGCATATTCCGCCGAAAACGGCGTGAGTCCCCTGCGGCAGAGGTTCGATAGGCCGCTCTTGATCCTCCTATGCATTACCGGGCTTGTGCTGCTTATAGCATGCGCCAACCTCGCCAATCTCATGCTGGCACGTGCGAATGCGCGCGAGAGTGAAGTGGCCGCTCGACTCGCGCTGGGCGCATCGAGAGTACGCTTGATCGAACAGTTATTATCGGAAAGCCTCTTGCTCGTTTTGGCGGGCATGCTGCTCAGCCTAGCACTGGCTCGATGGCTTGCCGGATCAATTCTGCGATTAGCGAGCACAGAAGGCGATGTTCTGCGATTGGACTTAAGCCTCGACTGGCGCATCCTGACATTTACTGCGGCGGCAGCTGTCCTGACTTGTGTGTTATTCGGCCTTGTACCCGCGTTCCGGTCATCCCGCGCAGACCCAGGCGTTGCGATGAAAGGAGCGGGCCGGCGGGGCATCACGGCGGGACGGGATCGACTCTCCTTTCAGCGTTTTCTGGTGCTCGCGCAAGTTGCGATCTCGCTGGTCCTGGTGACCAGCGCCCTCCTGTTTGTGCGGAGCTTTCGAAAGCTGATGGCATTCAATCCTGGATTTCGGGAACAAGGCATCTTATTACTGCAAGCGGATTTCAGGACGCTTCTCCCGCGGCCTCTAAAGCCTCTTCAAAGCGACCTGCTCAATCAGATTCGCGCTATCCCTCAAGTCGAGTCCGCCGCGATGTCAACGCACGTTCCACTAGACGGCAGCAGCTGGACCCTCGGATTTAATCTCGACGATGTCAGTGATTCATCGAAGTTCACATGGGTAAGCACACAGTATTTCCGGACGATGCAAATTCCGGTCGTGTCCGGTCGCGATTTCACAGACCAAGATACGGAATCGTCGCCGCGAGTGGCACTCGTGAACCAAACGTTTGTCCGCGATTATTGCGGTGAGAGAAATCCGATCGGCAAGATAATCACGACTGTCGCCGAGCCGCACTATCCAGCCGCAACTTACGAAATTGTGGGCGTTGCAAGGGACACGAAGTATGCAGACCTCCGCGAGGCCATTCCGCCACAGGTATTTGGTGCGGCACAGCAGTATCCGACCGAGGGACCGTGGGGACCGATCTTGATCCGTGCTTCCGCGTCGATGCCAATCATCATTGCGGCCGTGAAAGATACCCTCGGGCGCACATATCCGTCTATGAAGGTCGAGTTTCAGGTTTTCCAAACGCAAATCCGGGACCGTCTCGTTATAGAGCGGCTGATGGCGGCCGTCGCGGGCTTCTTTGGCGTCCTGGCTGGCGGGCTCGCAATTATAGGGCTTTATGGCGTCATGTCCTACCTTGTGATCCAGCGACGGAACGAGATCGGGGTACGAGTTGCCCTCGGTGCGAAGCGAAGCCAGATCATCAGTATGGTGATGCTGGAAGCAGGAGCACTGCTGCTTATTGGAGCGGTCGTTGGTGCGTCGATGTCTCTGGCAGCGGGACGCGGTGTCGAGTCGCTCTTGTTCGGCTTAAGTTCATCCGATCCGTTGACGCTAGCGTTGGCGATCGCGCTGCTTGTCGCGTGTGGAGCGGTGGCCAGCTTTCTCCCGGCACATCGGGCGGCTAAGGTCGATCCCATGGTCGCGCTTCGCTACGAGTGAGGAAAAAATGAATGGACTACTTCAGGATCTTCGCTACGCGCTGCGGCAATTGCGCAAGAGTCCGAGTTTCACGGCGGTCGCTGTCCTTACGCTGGCGCTAGGAATCGGAGCGAACACCTCGATCTTCACAGTGGTGAATGCCCTGCTGCTCAAGATGCTTCCCGTAAGCCAGCCGGAGCAGTTGGTAGTGGTGGGCGATCCCAATGTGCCCAACAACCGTTCGAACGGAACCCCACGCACGGACATTTTTTCCTATCCTCTTTATAAGGAACTGCGTGACCACAACTCTGTGTTCAGCAACCTGAGTGCGGCTGCCACCGACCATCGCATCGAACTCGAGGCGGGCCAAGGCGAAGGTCCGGTAATGAAAGTTGCCGGACGCATGGTGAGTGGAAACTATTTCACCGTGCTCGGTCTCAAACCGGCCGCCGGAAGGTTACTCTCCAGCTCAGACGATACGGCGGAAAACGCCAATCCCGTGACCGTACTCAGTTATGGATTCTGGCAGCGCAAGTTCGGGCTTTCCCCATCAGCGATCGGACGGGACATACGTCTCAATGGGTTTCCTTTCACGGTTATTGGCGTAGCTCCGGAGCGTTTCGATGGCGATGTGGTAGGCGAGCAGATGGCGCTGTTTGTTCCCTTGAGCATGCAGCCGGAGATCGTGCGCGGACGGCATTGGCTGCAATCGGGCAATGTGTCGTGGCTGACGCTGATGGGGCGATTGCTGCCCAACACCAGTCCAGCAGCAGCGGAAGCCAACCTGAATCTGGTGTTTCAGCAAACCGTCAAAGGCCCGTATGGGGCGGCACTCTCGGCGGACG
>JASHPL010000261.1 GCA_030038125.1 Candidatus Sulfotelmatobacter sp. | reverse complement strand
TTGGGAACTGCGGTAACCCAGTCATCTTCCCCGGCTGGGCGAAATGAAACCGATCCTTGCGAGTAATTCAGTCGTCCAACCCGAGTGGCTGGATCCTGGCTCTGATCGTCGGTATCGTCCTGTGCTCTGACAATGGTCGACGCCTGAAAAACAAAGTAAAGTCCTGTCAAGAAAAGTAGCAGTGTGCACAACTTTTGCTTTTTCATAGTCACGCCCCTAAGCAGCAACATCCCGATACACCGATCTTACTCACCAATCCTGTGAACACGACAATCAAATTTTAGTTTCCAGACAAGCGGAAGTGCTTGGCCTTGCAGGTCTTGCGAGGAACGAGGTTCCTGTCGCGGGTGTGCATAAGCTCGCCAACCTATTTCGCAACGGGGAAAAGTGGTACTAGAATATGGGAGACTTCGTCCGGCCGGAGGCTGCCAATGCGTCTCTGCACACAAGCGTCGATGATCGCCATGGTTCTCGCTGCTTCCCTTCCTGTCTACGGACAAGAAGCCAAGACGCTTCAAGGCCCGGATTTGCCGATCCGACTCTCCTATCACAACGGTGCGGCAGGTGCTGCGCGGCAGACCGATGGCGTTCGCCAGGTTTGCATCACGGTTTTTCGCAACGGTGATTATCAAATGATCCGAAACCTAGAAGGCTGGCCGATCGAGCGCTTGCAGGGACTCATGTCACCCGAGCAGTTTCAGGAATTGCAGTCGTTACGTAGTATGCAGGGACCCCTGTCGCGGGAGCAGTTTCAACGATTGCAGTCATTACTTAACCAGCATCTGCAGGGGACCATGTCCGCCGAGCAACTGCAACAATTGCACTCGTTACTTGAGTCCTCGGATTTTCGTGCTCTCCCAGGAAACCATGGGGCCCTGATTCGTGAATCTGCCGAAACCTTTGCGGCTGAGATTCCCAAAGCAGGCAAGGAGGTAGTTGACGGAAGTTTTCTCATGGAGTGGCTGAACGCCGACGGAGAGAGCCCGTTCCCGGCATCGGTGAACAAAGTCGTCGACTGGCTCAATCACTTCAAGCCGGGGGACGCCAAACCATTGGCCCGTTCGGAATTTCAGGATGTGTGTCCGTCAGCGGGTATGCGTTTTCTTCAGCCCTCGGTAGCGGCCAACGTACCGTGAGTTCTCCTCGTACGCTGGTCTGCACGCCGGACTGATCCGCGGCCTATTCCTTCATCTTCGGGCGCGCACACGCGTCCACAATCTTCTTGGGATCGATTGCGTCCTTATCAACTTGTTCTTCGAGGATCTTCCCGTCCTTTCCGATCAGGAAGTTGACGCGGCGCGGAGCCTGATATTCGTCTTTGTAGATGCCATACTGGCGGGTAACTTTACCTCCCCAATCGCTCAACAGCGGAAAGGTCACGCCAATCTGGTCGGCGAACGCTTTGTTCGCGAATGCGCTATCCATGCTCACACCCAAGACCTGGGTGTCGGCGGCTTCCAGGGTTTTCAGATTCGCCTGGAAGTTTTTCATCTGTTGGGTTCAACCTCCGGTGAAGGCAAAAATATAGAACGCCACAACCACGTTTTCTTTGCCGCGGTAGTCGCTGAGCTTGACGGCCTTCAAATCGCTGCCGTCGAAATAGTGCAGCGTGAAATCCGGCGCCATCTCCCCAACTTTCGGCATGTGCGAACTCCCCGTGTTTTGCGCAAACAGCGGAGTCGTAAACGCCAGCGAACCCGTAAGCAGCAAGACCGCTGCCCACGCTCCTGAGCGTTTTGTGCGCATGAGAACCCTCCCCTCCTGAGCCATAGCATATCTCTCCGCAAGCCCGGCGGTAAACCCGGAGCCCGAAGAGGTGTGATTCTGTACATTGCCGAAGCTCGGACAAACCGTTACATTTTGTTTCAGCATTCCTGGTGAGGACGGATCCGCGGACATTGCGATGAGCATCGCCACGTTGAATGACATCTTCTTTGCAGCGGTCGAGCGCAATCTCGACCGCATGATGCTCTACCACGAAAATGGCAAGTGGCAGCCAATCTCTTCGCACGAGTTCGGCCGCCGTGTCGCCCGCATTGCGCACGCCCTGCGGGAGTCCGGAATTCGGCAGGGAGACCGCGTTGCCATTCTCAGCGAGAATCGGCCCGAGTGGTCTATGGCTGATATGGCCAGCCTGCTTCTCGGGGTGGTAACCGTCCCGCTCTACACAACACTGACGGCCGAGCAAACTGGGTTCGCGCTGCGGGATGCAGGCTGCCGCGCCATTTTTGTTTCGTCGGATGCGCAACTGCACAAGATCGTATCGTTTCTGCCGCAAACGCAACTCGAGCGAATCTTCGTGATGGATGCGCTGGCCTTTGTCGGTGATCTGGTTCCTTTCGCCTCGAGATGCGCGACCTTGGGTCAGATCATCCTTCCAGAGAATGCCAGCCATGACTGCCTTGGTCCGGAGCTCGAAGCTCGCGCTCGCGCCATTGGACCTGACGATCTAGCCACCATCGTTTACACCTCCGGGACAACCGGCACCTCTAAAGGTGCGATGCTGACTCACGGAAATATCGCGTCAAATATCTCGTATTCGCTTCAGGGATTTGAAATCCATCCTGGCGAAATCAGCCTGTCCTTTCTGCCGCTCTGTCACATCACGGCGCGCCACGTGGACTTCTCGATGATTTATCACGGTGTGACGCTCGCGTACTGCGCGTTTATGGATCGGCTGCCGGCGTCGTTGCTCGAGGTCCGCCCGACGGTGTTTGTCGCCGTTCCCCGGGTTTACGAAAAGATCTACGCCCAGGCCGAGCAGAAGGCAAAAGGATTCCCCAAGCGCGCCATCTTCGATTGGGCGCTTAAAGTCGGCGAACGCTGCAAACCGGAGATCCTCGCCGGGAAGACGCCGACATCGTTTAGTTGGAAGCTCGCCAATAAGCTTGTGTTTTCTAAGATTCGCCAGGGCGTTGGCGGCCGCGTATCCACCTTTATCTCCGGCGGGGCGCCTCTGGGGCGTGAACTCGCTGAATGGTACGCCACGGTGGGCATTCGCATTCACGAGGGTTACGGGTTGACGGAAACTTCGCCCGTTATCGGGGTCAATACACCGATCAATCATCGCATCGGAACCGTTGGCAAGATTCTGCCCAACATCGAAGTTCGCATCGCGGAAGACGGTGAAATTCTTGTGCGCGGACCGTCGGTTTTCAAAGGATATTGGAATCGTCCTGAGGAAACGAAGGCGGCTCTGGAAAACGGCTGGTTCAAAACCGGAGATATTGGGCAAGTCGATGCCAACGGATACCTTTCGGTGACGGATCGGAAGAAAGAGCTGATCAAAACCTCGGGCGGGAAATTCATCGCACCACAACCGCTGGAAAATGCGTTGAAGCTGAACGCTTACGTTGGAGTTGCCGCGATCATTGGCGACAAGCGCAAGTTCGCCGCCGTGGTCGTTTCACCCAATTTCACGAGGCTTGAAGATTGGGCGCGGGAAAATGGAATTGCTTTCTCTTCTCGCGCCGAACTCGTCGCTCATCCCAAAGTGCAGGCGCTTTACGATGAAGTGGTGCAGGATGTCAATCAGAACCTTGCTCGCTTCGAGAAATTGAAGCGGGTAATCGTCGTGGCCGATGAATTTTCTGCCGAGAATGGCATTCTCACGCCGACTCTCAAGCTACGGCGGCGCGTGCTGGAAGAGCGCTATCGCAAGCAGATTGACGATCTGTATGCCCAGGCGGAAATCGCGACGGTTCCGTAACCCGTCATTTTTTTCGGTCGGATGATTCGATCGGACGTGCATCAAGGGTTTCGCGAGTTTTCTCTTCGCGCCAGGACCAGTTCGGCCGCGTGACCACGAAACGTTAACTCCCAACTTGTGATCACAACCGGAAAACACTTCCCGTCCTTCGATTTATGTCGCCACCTTTCCGCCGTGCTCTGCCGCAGAGGACGGGGAGGGTCGGTTTCCCGCAGAAACTCGGGTATATCTTCAACTGGACGGATATCGAGCAGAGTCATACGCAAGAACTCCTGCCGCGAGAACCCGTAGCTGTGAGTTGCGGCATCGTTTGCTTCCAGAAAGGCAAACGTTTCCCGGTCGTAAATCCACATCGGATACGGTTTGGCGGCGAATGGTATGCCCAGCACATCCGCCTCCGGCACAGATTCCTCCCTTTAAGCGGGACTGGAGAAGATGGAGCTGATCCTGCCTTTTGTATATCGGTGTCCTGTCGGACAAGCTTCAGCCTGCCCTCAATTCCCTCTGGTTTGGGCGGCTTCGCGGCGATTAGACTCAAGGCTAATGAAAATCAGATTTCTTATGTTCCTTGCTCTCCTCCTTGGCGCAGCCGGATTTACTCCCGCCCAGCAGCAACGCGGAGCTTCTGCGCCGCCGGGAATGGGTACCGAGAGCGTTCAGGAAAACGTTTCCTACAAAAACGTCGGCGGCGTCACACTGGATCTCGACGTTTACGAGCCCTCCGGTAGCCTGGCGCGGCCACGTCCAGCGGTGATTCTGATTCATGGTGGCGGATGGAGTGCTTTCGATAAAAGCACGATGCGCGGCATGGGAGGCTTTCTCTCGCGCTCTGGCTTCGTCGCATTTTCCGTGGATTATCGTCTCTACAAAGCGGGCGAGAACCGCTGGCCCGCGCAACTCGATGACGTCCAGCACGCGGTGCGCTGGGTGCGTGCCAACGCATCGAAATATAGCGTCGATCCGGATCGGATCGGCGCTTTCGGTCACTCGGCTGGAGCCCAGCTTGCGGCACTGCTGGGGATGGAAGATACGCGCGACAATTCCAATCCGGAACTCGCCAAATATTCAAGCAGGGTTCAGGCCGTTGTGGACGTGA
>JASHPL010000260.1 GCA_030038125.1 Candidatus Sulfotelmatobacter sp. | reverse complement strand
GGGTGGCATCTCGTGAGACCGCAAAGAACGTGATTCGCAAATTCCGAGCGCGAATCGAGGTTCCTCGAATTCCCGCCCCGCTAGTCCAGGTGGCCCCAGCGAAAAATTGGGCCGAGAGAGAAGCGCACGTAGTTCTGCCGCGGCACCAGCAGATCCGAAAATAAATGCGTATTCACCCAATCACTGGCAAACCGCACTCCGACTTTCCGCGACACGTTGAGGTCGAATCCACCACCCAGACCAAAGAAAAGTTCCGTGTCGGTCTGGTGCGAATTTGGGATTGGCAGACTTAGTGCCTGAAACAAAAACGCAAGATCTGGCGGAAAGTTAATGCTTGCCGATTCGTGAATCCCACCGAAGCCCGGGCGCGCAAAAAGCGTTACCTTGTCCCATTTCCGCAGATAAAACTGCGGGCCCGCGGCAAAGGTGTATGTGGTCGATTTAAAGGGCACATGAATCGCGCTCGCCCCGCCAGGAACAACGCCCGACTGGTTTACCGCTGTTGCAAACACCGTCTCAGAGCCGTTGATGGTTCCCGCGCCGCTGATGATGTCGCTACCCAGCGCGCCAAAATCTCCACCCAGCCCCAGCCACGGCCTCACGATCACGCCCATGTCTGCATCGAATCCGCGTTCCGTGAGATTACGGGCAGGGCTGATCATGTAATCGAACCCAGTAAATAGAGCGTAACGATTAATGTCTGTCTGCTGTGCGGATGCGAGCGCACAGGCGAAAATAACGCATCCGCAAACAACCACATCTCTTATCCATTTCATGCTTCGTCTCCTTGCCAGTTCCGATCATGTCGGCACACCGCAGCCGAATGATTGGCGATATTTCCTGCTGAGATCTCCTAAGCGACGATCGACTGCGGACGAGTGTTCTGCGGTTCAATCGCTGCCGTGGGTGGTGACTCTTTTCTTGGCTCCGAAACCGCTCTCGCCCTTTCTCCGTCTGGGCGCAAGGCCGCGTTCGCGCTTGGAAATTCCCTCAACACCACTCTCTGTGGCGCCTCGACCGTAGACTTGCCTTTCTTTTTCCTGCGCACTGTCCTCGAGTGAGAGGTTTTTATTTCGGCTGCGTCTCGCAATTCCGCGAAGCTTCTCCTCAGTAACGCCTCTAGGCGCCGCAAATCCGGCGCTGCATGCACTTCCCCACTGAAGCCGAAGTAGACCGCGCCGTTGTAGCTCAAAATGGCACAGTTGACCGCCATCTCGCCGCCCACGGGCACGTAGGGGTACCAATCCAGCATCTTGTGTCCCAGCAGATAGAGTGGAGACTGCGGCCCTGGCACATTCGTGCACACCAGGTTGAATGGTGTAACGGGTAATTGGCTCGCAATCGGGCCCGCCAAACCTTGGAGCGGTGTCGGGAACATCCCAATCAGCCCTCCGGCCAGGCCGACCAATTCCGCGGCGTGCACTCGCTTCAGAAACTCAGTTCTCTTGTGCACGGCGGCCAGCAATCTTTGCGGGTGTCGAATGTTCAGAGGAATGGTCACGGGCACGAGCGAAATACGGTTGCCTAATTCCGAGGCCTGAGAGCCATCGCGCAGATTGACGGGAACCATGATGCGCAGGAGCTTCTGTTTCACGGGGTCTCCGTGCAGCTCGCAGTAGCTTCGAATGGTGGCCGTAACCAGCGCGAGAATTACGTCATTCACCGTGGCCTGGCATTGCTTCCGGATTTGTTTGATTTCAGCAAGTGGGACGCTCGTGCAGGCAAATCGCTGCGGTCCTCGGTACAGAACATTGAACCGCAGGCGTTCGGTGAAGGCCGTGATTTCCGGGAACAGCTTCATGAGCTCATCACCCGGCATCGCTCCACTAGTCGCGGCGGCGCGCTCGCTCATAGTCAACACATCCGCCAGTGCGGAGAGAATCCGTTTCACGAAATCCGCGTAGGATTCCACGATTCCCGCCGTCAGCGAACTCAATGGATCGCGCGGCTTGGGAACGCGAAAAGCTAGTTTTTTCTTGGGTAGCGGGGGCGCTTGCGGGCTTGCATCCAGCAGAACGTTCATAATTCCCACGCCGGCGAGGCCGTCCGCCAAACAGTGGTGCAGGCGAAAAATAATCGCCGTGCGCTGGCCTTTGAGACCTCTCACCAACGTCATGTCCCACAACGGATGTTGCCGGTCCATCACTTTGCTGAAAAGCTTGCCGGCCAGCCCTTTTAACTCGCTTAAGGTTCCACGCTTTAGGCTCACTTCGCGCACGTGGTACCGCAGATCAAATTCCGGGTCGTATTCCCAACTGGGGAGTCCCAGACCAAAAGGCGCGGGCACGACGCGTTTCACATATCGTGGAAGCAGAGGCAGTTTCGACTCAACGAACTGAATGCAATCTTCAAAGGAGATCTGGCCCTCAAACGTGCAGATACTTGCGACATTGAGCGGCATACCTTCGCGCTCTAAATGCAGGAAGACCGTGTCCCCCCAGGAAAGCCGGTCACTTTGTATCGGATTCTCCATGACACTCTCCCCTAATCAAACGCGAGCCTCAGTGCGACTCTGGTACGGGCTCGACAGTTTGTTCTATGTCGCCAACAGCCGCAGAGGTCGCACCACGCCCTTCGTAGGCCAGCCAGAACAGATCCTCCAATTCGCTCATCAACGGCATTCGCGGATTCGAGCGCCAAGAGGGGTCGTCGAACGCAGTCTTCGCCAGTTCGGGGACTGCCCGTTCAAATTCCCCTTTCGCGATCCCCAATTCGGCGATGGCGCGCGGAATTTTCAGCCGATCGAGCAACTGTTCCGTTGCCGCGATCAGGTTTCTTACTTTTTCCTCGACCGTGTGTCCGCCGAGCCCGAGCAAGTCCGCAATTGTCGCGTACTTTTTATGTGCGACATATCCCTGCGTATAAGGAGAAGGCATGAACTTCGTGGGGACGGCGGCGTTGTATGCCATCACATGAGGCAACACGAGCGCATTCGCACGACCGTGGGCCACTCGAAAGCGAGCGCCGAACGCATGCGCCAGTGCGTGATTGACGCCCACAGAGGCGTTGGAGAACGCCATCGCCGCAATGCACGCGGCATTGTGCATCATGCTACGTGCCTCTTCATCTTCGGGATGTTCGTAGGCGACCGGGAGGTACTTGAATACCAATCGGATTGCCTGCATGGCATTCGAGTCGGTGTAAGCGGACGCGTAATTCGAAACTGCGGCTTCCAGCGCATGGGTCAGGCAGTCGATTCCCGTATCCGCCGTGAGCGTCTTCGGCATGGACATCACGAAATGAGGATCAACAATCGCTACATCCGGACTGAGTGAATAATCCGCCAGCGTCACCTTGCGTCCGCTCTCTTTGTCGGTCAGCACCGCAAACGGAGTGACCTCAGTTCCTGTTCCGCTGGTAGTAGGAATGGCAATCAATCGCGCGTGATGAAGTTTCTCTGAGGGAAACTGTGCGACCCTTTTCCGCAAATCCAGAAAGGGAGCGGCCAATTCCTCCAGGTCCGCTTCTGGCGACTCATACTTCAGCTTCATGATCTTCGCCGCATCAATGACTGAGCCGCCGCCCAACGCGATAATCTGGTCGGCTTGATAGAAGTTCAGCTTCTCTACACCTTGTTCGATGACGCTTTTCTCGGGCTCTGCATCCGGAATGGCAAGAACGTGAACGTTCGTCTTCGGACAAATGTGGCGGCGCACAAAATCGACATGCCCGATTTGCTCGAGCAGAGGGCTGGTGATGAGGATGGTCGAATGCGACGGAAACTGCCCCAAATTTTCTACCGCATTTTTATTGAAGTAAATCTGATTGGGAACTCGGAACCACATATGATTTTGGGTCCTCCGAGCCAGGCGCTTGATATTCAGGTAGTGATAAATATTGACGTTGTCGGTGGTGCTGTTGCCGCCGCCGGTTCCACAACCGAAAGCAAATGTAGGAACGAGATCGTTGTAAACGCCGCCCAGAGCGCCGATCGCTCCGGGGGAATTCACGAGAATGCGCCCGGCGTTGATCAATTCTCCGAACTTGCGGATGACGGCATCGTTTCGCGAGAAAATAACTGCTGTATGTCCGACTCCTCCCGCATGATTCACTTCAACGCAGACCTTCAGCGCCTCGTCCACTGATTTCGCCCGGTAAACCGCCAGCACGGGAAACAACTTCTCCACCGAAAGCGGATGTTCGCGACCTACTCCGTGAATCGGCGCAATCAGAAGCTTCGTGTTCGGCTTGACCGATATCCCGATGAAACCGGCGATATCAGTCGCCTTCTGCCCCACAGCCATCGCCTGCATGCATCCGGTCTCCGGATTAATCACGGTGCGTTCCAACAAGCTGGTCTCTTGTTCATTGCAGATGTGCGCGCCTAACTCGGAGAATTTTGCCAGCACGGAGTCGTAGATTTCGTCATCCATGACCACGGTTTGCTCGGAGGCGCAAATCGTTCCGTTGTCGAAAGTTTTGGAGATGATGATGTCGACCACCGCTGCATTTATGTCGGCGGATTTCTCCAGATAGACCGGGGTGTTCCCCGCTCCCACTCCCAAGGCCGGTTTGCCGGAACTGTACGCCGCCTTTACGACGCCCGGTCCACCGGTAGCATCAATCAGGCCGATATCCTTGTGCTTCATGAGATAAGAGTTGTCTGCTAACGTGGGCGCTTCCACGCAAACGAAGACTCCCTCTGGCGCGCCATGGCGCAGCGCGGTCTCATACATGACCTTCACCGCTTCACGACAACAATGCCAAGCCTTCGGATGCGGACTGAAAATAACCGCGTTCCGTGTCTTCATCGCGATGATGCTCTTGAACAAAATCGTAGAGGTGGGATTCGTGATCGGTGTGAGGGAGAACAACACTCCGACGGGTTCTGCTATCTCGGCCAGATTGCGATCGGGAAATTCGCGAATCACGCCAACCGTCCTTTTGTCCTTGATGTAGTTATGGGCGAACTCTGTGGCCACCATGTTCTTGATGACCTTGTCTTCCATCACCCCGAGCCTGGTTTCCTCGACGGCAAGCTGGGCAAGCTGTTGGGCTTGTTCCAGTCCGGCTATGACCATCGCCTTGACGATGCGATCGACATCTTCCTGGGTGAATTGCCGAAGGATGCCCGCTGCATTTCTGGACTGGCATACCAGTCCTTCGAGGTATCCGATCCGTTCCGCGCTGAGATTCTCACCGGGAAGCGGGATCGCGACGCGCTCTACAGTTTCACTCGCAATCATGGCAAAGGCTCCTTCCCGTTGCGCCAGTTACTGCAGCGACGGCACGACATCGAACTCGAGGATTCGGAGAAATTTCCGCTGGAACTTGCCGCTGTCTTTGAACTTCTAACTCTCAGTCTGTTCTGCACACAAAAACTTCATCGGGCTGGGAGACAGAAGCGAAATGAACATCCGGAGTATCGCGGTAGGGTTCCGGGGCAACATCACCAATCTCGATGGGTAAAGTAAAGCGCCAAAAACAAGATGGGTCTAGAACTCGTGTCACGTTTGGCTGTGACGTACGTCACACGTTTTCCACAGTCGCATGTGTGCGTATGCAGCAGGACCTATACCGGTTTCATAGTTGCTGTATTCCCGGCCTTGAAAGGGCGCGGCTTTAAGCCGCACCACTCAGCAAACTGAAGAGAAAGCTACTTTAGGCGGTGAGGCAGACACATGTTTCCCAAAGCAACTACAGAGACAGCCGCTCTTAGCGTCTAACTGAGAGAGTTCATCTGAACATCATCCCAACAGTTTGACCTGCGGGGTGCCGTTCCAGCTTGTGCTTGCCGCGGGAGTGATGAAACTCATGGCGCGTTCCGACAACGCCGTGATGGTCAAACTGGGATTGACTCCGAGATTCGCCGCCAAAACAGATCCATCACAGATATACATGTTGCGGTAGCCGAAAACACGCTGGTGACTGTCCACAACTCCGTGTTCCGGCGAATCGGCCATGACGCAGCCACCGATACAGTGGGCCGTCCCCGGTATGTCGAAGAGTATTTCCGGGAGCATATTCATCGCCGTGCCGCCAGCCACTTGGGCAAATTTCCGCGCAAACCGATTCGCATTCGGAATATAAGTCGGTACCTTATCTCCGCGGCTGACCAGTGTTTTCGAGAATGGCCAAAGCCAGCGGCGCCTCCATTTCATCTCGATATGGCCTTCGACGGCTTGCATGCACAGCAGAATCGTGCTCTCTCGTGCCCAACCGACAGGCGAGAACAAGCGCAAAGTCTTGATCGGATGCAGCAACATCGAGCTCAGGACATTTCTGCACCAGAGTCCGACGCGCCGCGCACCCGGGCGGCCATCGGTCAGCATGGTCGTCAGGAGACTCATCGTGTCAGAACCCCGGGGATAGCGCACGGCCTCAATGTGGGTGTGTTCGTCGATGTAGATGCCAGAGCCGATGGCAATCCCTTCCGACAGGTCTTTCGAACATCCTGGTACTCGCGCCCCAATGATTGATTCCGAGTTCGTACGCACCTGTTTTCCCAGACGTGTACTGATGACTGGCAGGGAGCCATTCTCTTTCAAGTGGAACAGCAGCTCCATCGTTCCCAGCGACGAAGCGGAGAAAACCACCCCACGACAGGTGAATTTTCGGGCAGCGCGTCGAATCCATGCTGTGGATTTAACAGTTCTGATCTCGTATCCCGCGCTTCCATCAACGAAACCCGATAAGGGTTTTACCTCCACTACCTTGGTTTCCGGAAAAACCTGCGCGCCGAATTTCTCGGCCAGGTACAGATAATTGAGATCGAGCGTGTTCTTTGCTCCATACCGGCAGCCCATGATGCAGCCGCCGCAAGCGTTACAGGTCGTACGGGGCGGACCTGCCCCGCCGAAAAATGGATCGGGAAACGTTTTGTTGGGTGGTTCACCTGCGAGCTGAAAGATACCTACACGCGTGCAGTAGAATGTGTTGCCGATGCCGGCCGCTTCTCCGGATTTTTTCAAAAGCTCGTCGGCTGGCCCAAGGATGTGGTTTTCCGTGACCCCCAGCATGCGCGCGGCAGTGCCGTAGTACCGCGGCATCTCCGCCTTCCAGTCCGCCAGACCGGCCCACGATCCCGACTGCCAAGATTTATCTGGCGCAGGCAGCAGAGTCGCTGCATACGTAATCGATCCCCCGCCGACCGCACATCCGTAGAAGATCGTGGCATGGCGGAAGAACCGCATATTGAAAAAACCGCGCAGCCCCAGTTGCGGGCGCCAGAACCAGCGATGGATCGACCAACTCGTGCGCGGAAACGATTGGGGCGGCCAGCGCCGCCCCATCTCCATCACTGCAACCCTGTAACCCTTTTCGACCAGGCGTAACGCGGAAACACTGCCGCCGAAGCCGGACCCAATCACAACAAAGTCAAAATCGAATTGATCGCCGAGGGTTGCCATAAACTTGCCCTCGCGCCTTGCACGCTTTCCAAACGTTTGCTACGTGGGATCGGTTGCGCCCGCGTCGATGATCTTCTGCGCCTACGGGCTCGCTATAGTGCAGTCCTTCCTCATCAGTTGCCCGCTAAGCCCGTGCTGATTACGCGACGGCGGCCGCAGCCGCCGGTGCTTTGCGCGCCGGTCTTCTCGTACGCCGCTCCGTAGCGCCGTTCTTTGCTCCAGAGGGCGGCTTCACCATCACATCCATTAAAGCCTTCTGCGCATCCACATAGCTCTTCACCGCGTCGCGCGTCAGCTCGGAAAGAGGAAGAAATGGAAACGGCTGCAGTAGGGCGAATGTCTTTCCCGCGGTTTTCACGGTAGCATTCATCTGCTCTCCCGCAACGTCCACCATGCGCTTCTGTGCCTCCAACAACGAGTCCGTCACCTTCCGCGCCAGTTCCGGAAGTTCGGTTTTCTTCATCTTTTTTGCACCGCCATTCGCCTTCCCTTCAATCGCGTGACCCGTTTCTTCATCAATCACGTCGAGGAAATGCTTCTGCGCCTTGACAAAGTTCTCCATCCCTTCCCGGGCCAGATTCAGCGCATGCTCCGCCTGGTACGGCTTTCCTGATTTTGCCGATTCCACCCAGTTATGAGTCTGTTTGCTGGCAATTTTTAAGTACTCTTCCTGCATCTGGATGAAAGTATCCACGCTCCGCCGCAGCAGATCGACTAACGCCTGTCGCTGCCGGCATTCTCCTACCCGTTCCTTCACGCCGTTCATCAGAATTTCGTTCTGCTGTTTGCCGAGTTCCAGAAGCACCTTCTGTCCTTCCAGAAAATGGGTCATGCCCTGCTCGGCGACTTCGCTGAGAATGGACGTGGGAGAGTGTTGTGGATCAGAAAGTTGCTGTTTTACCGCGTGCATGACGCTCGCATTTTGCCGCATTGCCAGATCAAGCAGGATCCGCTGTGTGGCAAACAGAGTCTGCACCCCTTGCTGCGCCCAACCGGAAAGGAGAGAAATCGTCGAAGACTCTTTCCCGGAATCTCGCCTCGTTGCTGCCGGCATATGAATTACCTCCGATTTGCTGCATTGCAGCATCACACAAACTGTACGTCTTTCAGCAATTTGTGTCAAGCTATTTGTGCACGGCAACACGAGTGCAAAACCATGAAACCCTCCCTCGTTCTCATTAAGAAGTACGGCAACCGTCGTTTGTACGATACCGTTGGCAGCCGCTACGTAAATCTCGACGACCTGGCCGCGCATATTCGTGCAGGTCGAGAGGTCCGTGTCGTGGATGCAAAGACCGGGCGGGATCTTACACGCGTCATTCTTACGCAGATCATCACCGAAGACGCAAAAGGCAAGCCCACCGGGCTGCCGCTCGAATTGCTTCGGCAGTTGATCATCGCCTCCGATGAGGTGCGCCAGGAATTTCTGATGTGGTACCTCAAATCCGCATTTGACACTTATCAGAAGCTGCAAGATACCGTGCAGAACCGGTTGAACGAAGTTCAATCCGCCATCCTGTCTCCCGTCGATATGATGAAGCGTTTCCTGGGGAAAGCAGCAACTCCGGGTGCGGAAGCCGACGCACAGCCTGAGGTTGAAGCTTTGCGTCAAAGGGTGGCGGAACTGGAAGCACTGCTGAATAAGCCTGCCCGAGAACGCCGCAGAATTCCTAAGCGATCTTGAACCCAAAACTGCAGTTCAGAATGTATCTGG
>JASHPL010000259.1 GCA_030038125.1 Candidatus Sulfotelmatobacter sp. | reverse complement strand
AACCTGCACATCACGCCCGGCCGCGAGACCGAACATCTCTATCAGCTCGCCTCCGGAGCAAAGGTTTCCATCCTGAAACGAGCAACCGCTGAAAAGGAGCTTGGCGGTGCTCCCGTGGCCCGGCCGGTCTCCACAAATACCAAGCCGGCCGAGAAGAATTCTGAAAACCCCGTGCTCGAAGATTGGTATCTCGTCCGTGACGACCAAGGCCGCGTCGGCTGGGTGCTGGCCCGCATGGTTGACGTCGATATTCCCCTAGATGTCGCGCAATACGCCGAGGGCCAGCGCTTCGTCGCCTTTTTTGTGCTGAATCAGGTTCAGGACAACGACAACGGTGTGCAGAAGAATGTTCCGCAGTATCTCTGCGTCCTGACCGAGCCCCACGACGGTTTGCCTTTTGATTTCAATCAGATTCGTGTGTTCACCTGGAATACGCACCGCCATCGCTACGAGACCGCTTATCGAGAACATGGCTTGAGCGGTGTTCTGCCCGTCACTTTAGGCAAAGAGGATTTTGGCAAGGAAGGGGTTCTGCCGACCTTCACAATCCAAGTGAAGGACGATGCCGGCAACGTCAGCCTGCGTAAATACAAGCTGAACACTCCGATCGTGAAACGAGTCCTCGCGCCCGGCGAGGAACCTCCAAAGCCCGTCCGTCGACGCAAACGTTAGATTCGTACCTGCAATCTGACCGCCCATCACATTTCAAATATCATAGAATCACCCGCCAGCGCATACGATTTTCCGTATTCTACAGCGAAGCCCTGAAACTAATACATTGAATACATGAGACTTAGTGTATGTCAACTTTGGATTCTGAGTTGCTTTATGGCAGAAGTTCGGGTCCCAGGTGTCTCGCCTTCTGTGTGAACGCTCAAGTTTATACAGATTAGGCAATTTAGGGCGTCTCGATTCTTAGCTCTCAAGGTTTGCAAGGGTCTTAAATTCAGGTAGTCGGTTCAATTGGTGAATCGTCCGGCAAGCGTCGATGCGCCCGGATGCGTTCGCGCGATGTACTCGCGCGAGAAGATTTCTTAAGGAGGCAGGAAATGCGATTTAGCAAAGGCGTGCGGTTCTTTGCATTGTTGGCGATGACGGGCCTTTTCTTGTCATGTACGTTTCTGTTCGCCCAGGAGACTGTGGGCGGCCTGCAGGGCACGGTGAAAGATGCCACGGGCGCAGTCGTAGCTGACGCCCACATCGTGTTAACCGGCACAAGTCTGGTTGGCGAAAAAGTATTGGATACGAACTCAGCCGGCTACTATCACTTCCTGAACTTGCCGCCCGGAACCTATAAGCTGGCCGTGACGGCGAAAGGGTTCAAGAAGATTGAGCGCGAGAACATTACGATCGAAGTCGGTCACCTGCCCACGCTTGATCTTACGCTCGAGATCGGCGCTGCCTCCGAAGTCGTCGAGGTCAGCGGCCAAGCGCCCCTCATCGACACAACCACGGAAACCACGCTGACGAACGTCACTTCCGATGTGATTAAAGACGTTCCCCACGGCTATTCGTTTCAATCCGTGATTCAGTTCGCTCCGGGAGCGCGCAACGAACCTCTGGCAGGCGGCCAGGTCGGGCCAAACGCTGCGATGGGTACCGGTACTGGCGGTCAATCTCCCGGCAGCAGCAGCAATGGACAATCATTCGGCTACTCGATTGGTGGAGGTGCCGATTCCGAGAATGCCTACCTGGTGGAAGGCCAGGAAACAGCGGATGCAATCGGCGGTTTCTCTCACACCAACGTCCCCTTCTCGTTTATCCAAGAATTGCAGGTGAAGAGCACGGGCATTGAGGCAGAATATGGCGGTGCCATGGGCGGCGTTGTCAATGTGATCATGCAGAAAGGCAGCAGCCAGTATCATGGCTCGGTGTTCTCACAGTTTGAAAGCGGAGATTGGGATGGTTCGCCGAACGACTACTTGAGGTATGACCCCACATTCACAGCTGTGTCGGGCCCCGTCAGCGACGCAACGCCCCAGGTTTTCCAGCCCAACCGGGACACGCTGACCGACATTTTCCCCGGCTTCTCTGTTGGCGGCCCCGTGCTTCCCAAGTTCAGAAACAAGCTGTGGTTCTTCGCCTCATTTAACCCCGAGTTCAGAGATCTCTCACGCTCAATAGACTGGAACTTTGCCGCCAATCCGCTGGCCGCAGGCGTGCCAGAAACCATCGGCCCGACGCCCTTCAGCCGAAACCTCCAGACTTACTACACCAATGTTCGAATTGACTATGCTGCGACTGAGAAGATCCGCTTCTTCGGCTCTTGGCTCTATCAGTACCAACGGGAGTCGGGGGAGGCTCTGCCACCGGCTGATTCCACCACCGGGCTTACGAACGCCTCGGTTACGACCAACCCGGCTGTATACGGCCATAACCTTGGGTTTGCAGCGCCGAACGTAACCACTAACGTGGGGATGGACTATACCATCTCTCCCCACTTGGTCGGGACCTTCCGCTGGGGCTACAACTACCAGAACTACCACGATTTCGGTTACCCGACGAACAGTTTCTTTGACCTCTTCGCCACGAGTGGCGTCGGAGCCTCAGACAATTTAGGCAATCCGATACCCTCCACCTCGCAGCTGTCGCAGAACTCAGGTTTCGTAACAGCCGCAAACAACGCCAACACTACGATCCAGAATGTGATGCGTCGCAATCAGATCGATGGCGACATTGCCTGGTTCAAGAGCGGATGGGCCGGTACGCACAACTTCAAATTTGGCTACCAGCTCATGCGGCTTTCCAACGCTATTGACCAGCGCTACAACGAACCGAACGTGACGGTATATCCGGGTTCTGGCAATTTCGTCCCTGATGACACTGGCACCTGGTCAACGACTTGCGCCCCCTTCATAGCCGCCTACGGGGGTTGCGCCGGCCGATACGGCTATCTCTATCTCATGGATTACGGTTCCAATGGCACCGCGACCAGCATGAACCACGCGTTCTTCGCCCAGGATGCCTGGACTATCGGCCATGGCGTCACGATCAATGCCGGTGTGCGTCTGGAACACGAATACCTGCCGGCTGAGGATCAGCCAACAGGCGGCATCGGCAAACCCATCAACTTCGGCTGGGGTGACAAGATCGCTCCCCGTATCGGAGCTGCCTGGGATGTGCTGAACAATGGCAAATGGAAGATGTTCGGCAGCTACGGCAAGTTCTATGATGTCATGAAACTAAATCTTGCCATCAGCTCGTTTGGCGGGCAGTATTGGAACAACTGCTATTACGCGCTGAATACTCAGGATCTGCTTTCCATCGCACCCGTGTTTAACAGTTCCGACAGGTATTGCCAAGGCAGCAATAGCTCAGTGCCAGGAAACTTCGGATCGGGTGGAACGCCGGCGGGCGTCACATTCATACAAAACGTCAACTTTCGAGCATGGCCAACAACATGCTCGACTTGCTCGGCGACCGAAGAAGGAGTTGAGCCGGGCATAAAACCTTACCAGCAGCACGAAACCGTCTTCGGCATCGATCACCAGTTTGCCAGGAACATTGCTTTCGAAGCACGCTGGGATCGCCGTCGCCTCGATCGCCTGATTGAAGACTCGGCCCTTTATGATCCGGCGGTGGGCGAGACTTTTGTGATCGGGAACCCAGGCTACGGCCCGAACAAGACCTTCGACGGGTTCTGGGACTTCCTCTACGGTTCCCCCAGCGGGTGCGGAACAGCCGGGCACAGCCCCTGCGCTCCAAATACAGTCAAGGGCGCGCGCAGCTATGATGGTGTCGAGTTCCGCCTGACCAAGGCGACTAGCAGTCACTGGGCGGGCATGTTCTCCTACACCTACAGCCACTTCCGGGGCAACTATAGCGGCTTGACCAACACCGATATCTCCGACGGTGGCGGCGGCCGCAACTCACCCAACAACAGCCGTGCCTTCGACGAGCCGTACATGTCCTGGAGCGCAAACGGCACGCCCGACAGCGGACCGCTCTCGACCGATCGGCCCAGCACCTTCAAGGGCTACGCCTACTACGAGCTGCCGTGGTGGCACAGCAAGCTGACGACGGACTTCGGTATCTTCCAGTACCTGTACCAAGGATCGCCCGTCAGCACATTCACGGACGTGGGGTTGTCCTCGCCCGGCCCGCTCAACTTTGGTTCGCCCAATGCTGAGGGCGGCGCGTTCAACCAATATGTGGACGGTTGGGGAAAGTGGACAGACGTTTCCCAGGATCCGACCGCGGGGGTCGTTACCACGGGCGCTACCTACGCTCGCCGAACGCCGTGGTTCACGCAGAGTGATGTGCAGTTCCAGCAGGGATATAAGTTGGGTGAAAGCAAGGCTTTAACCTTCTCAGCAACCGTCCCCAATGTCCTGAACCAGCGCGCGACGACGGCGTATTGGGAGAGCCTGGACTCAGGCTTCTATCCGCAGTGGATTGGGCCGAGCTCTTCAACCTGTCAGGCCGACAACGCCGGGGTGTTCGGGGTTCCGGTGGCGCAAGCCCCGTCACAGTGCTGGCTGATCGACGGCGCCGACTACTATTATGCAGTCGAGCACGCGTACAACTGGCAAGGGCTCCTCAATCAACCTCAGGGGACAGTCGGCCAGACTCCGTCTAATCACCTAGTCATCAACAGCCTCTACGGCAAGCCGCTGTATCACCAGACAAGCCGCAACCTATACATGTCGATCAAGTTCACCTTCTAACGGAGTTTGATCGTTTTTCGGGGAGCCGGATTTTCCGGCTCCCTTTCTTTTTGCGAGTGTTGGAACCGGCACGAGTGCGGCCGCGTCAAGATGTGGCAGAGCGGCTCTTCAGGGCGGTGTTAAAGACGCAGAGAATTCAGGGGCCCTGAGGGAAAAAGAAGGAAGCTACGGCCCCACGTCTTCGCGCAGGCGCTTGGCGAGCTTTTCCATCTTCTTCAGTTTGTCGTGGAGATCCCTGGCCAGCAGTCCTTTCTGCAATTTCTCGAGATCCTCTTGCACGGAGCTGCTCAACGCCAACAGATCGTGTGCCTCTTGCTGGATCGCCTGGACGCGCTGGGCGGGAGAGACTTCCGGCAAGGGATGGCTCCATTGAACGGGCCGCCCCATGGGCGTTGGCATCACCGCCTGTTGGCAGAATGCGGGAACAGCCAGAAGAAACAGCAGAGGAAGTGCAGCGCGAGCGGACATGAGAACTCCTTGGCCCAACAAAGTTGGCCGAGAGTCTACACCCGTTTTCCGAGAAATCAAGTTGTGAAAAATCGTGCCCTCCAGAAGAGAATCGCATGAGTTGGGGCTCCGGACGCAGCCTGTGGCGCCTAACTACTCTGCAAAGCATTCGCCCAGTTGACGCGACGGCGTAGCTGGCTGGAAATCGGCCGTGGCATGACCGGCGATGGCTTCCCTGCGCCTTCACTTCCCGAATATCACTGTGCTCGAAAAGTGCGAACTGGCGGCCATGTAGAACAGCAGAGGGATGGAAAGAAACAAGTTTGTCCGCGAAGCGAGAAAGGCCTGGCGCGCCATAGCTGCCGCGTTCGCCGGAGGCGTCCCCGCGAGCGTTCCCCGGATGATCTTCTTATTCATAGGCCAGATAATGCCCCAGACATTGAACAGCATCACGATACCCATGCCGCCGCCCACGCCGATCGACAGCACATGGTTGTCATCGCCGCCGACCGGCGTGTAACGCACGAAGGCCGATCCGGCGGCGTAAACCAGGATCGTGGTGACGATTCCGAGGATGTAGCCGTTAGGCGAAGTCTTCTTGATGACAAAGAACAAAATAGCCCACACGGCGATCCAAAGCGCGAAGAACAGTCCTATCGTGCTGCCGGCGCCCCCACCCTGACGCTGGGCATCAGCTCCAACGAAGAATTCTCCCCAATACCAGAAGCCGAGAAAGACGGTGAGCAAGGCGCTCCAGCGAAACAAGTTGAGTGCCGGAAGCGTGAGAGTCTGAAAAATTTTGGGTTTGGCGGCCGCGTCGACCTGCTTCATGAACGGCACGTTGATCAGATTGAAAAAATAGAGCAGTCCCACCCAGGTAATGCCTGCCAGAAAATGGAACCAGCGAATGATGAGTGCTTCGGCTTCCTGGCCAGTGATCGTGGGTAGAACCAAAGAGGGGAAGGACGCGAAATAGTGCATGAGATCTCCTCGAATAGAGGTGGACGGAAGGTTATCGGTCCGAATGCTTTGGCACAACTTGGCGTTCGGAGAAGCGACAGCAAAGCTGAAAAAATGGAAGCCGGGGCTATCATTCTGCTCCGTGCAAGTCGAGGCAAGTCTGCGCCCCGCGCGCGGGGCCTGTCAACTTTCGTGCCGCGAAGTACGCGGAAGTTCCGGGTTGAAAAGCAGAGGAGATCGCCGTATCGTACTGACATCTCTCTGCCAGGCTGTGTAACTCTGCAGCGTCTGCGTGTGCTGTCTGGCGGGAATGTCCCCCCATGCTCCCGACGAGCGGAAAGGCGTCAGGAGAAACATGCTGTGGTTCTTGGACCGGCTCATGCAGAAATTCATGACCGGCTTTAGTGTTTGGTTCGAGTCTAGAAAGGGAGGAGATCGGCAATGGAAAGCAATAACAACAAGCCGGCGCAGAATATCCAGGATTCCTTTCTCAATACGGCCCGCAAAGAGCGAGCGAGCATTACGATTTACTTGCTCAGTGGGGTGAAGTTGACGGGCCGGATCCGCTCGTTTGACAAGTATTCCGTGGTGCTGGAGGCGAACGGTCAGGAGCAACTTATCTTCAAGCACGCTATTTCCACTGTGGTGCGTCCCATGACCACAGTGGAAATAGCGTGCTTGAAGATAAGTTGCTCCTGACCGTT
>JASHPL010000258.1 GCA_030038125.1 Candidatus Sulfotelmatobacter sp. | reverse complement strand
CTTGACCTCTGGCGTCAATCGGAAGTTTTCCCGTTTGGGATAGTGCGAACCAACTTTGTCACTGACAACCTTCGCGTGCACGTTGGCGAAAGTGAATTCGGCCATCACGGCTCGCCATCCCGATGTCCCAAACTCGATTTGCGCTAACATTCCCGGACTAGGCTTTTCGGCGCCTGGACACGGCGATCGCGGCAAAGGTTGATTTTTATGACCGACAAACGAATCGTGCTGACAACCTGCGGCTCGAAAGATGAAGCGGAAAAGATCGCGCAGTACCTGGTCGAAAACCGGTTGGCGGCCTGCGTCAACATCGTGCCGCAGGTGAGATCCATTTATTGGTGGCAAGGGAAGGTGGAGTCGGCAGAGGAGCTGTTGCTCCTGGTAAAGACGACAACCGAGAAATTTACGCAGGTTCGCGATGCAATTCGCCGGCTGCATTCCTACGAACTGCCGGAATGCGCTGTTCTTTCGATTGAAGATGGCAGCGCCGCCTACCTCGAGTGGATCGAGGACTCCGTCAAGTAGCTTCAGGCCGAACCGAGCTTCGCCCGGCCGGACAGCCGAGGGCGGCTGTCCCTGCATGAATTTTCTGGGGAGGAAACGGGGGATCACACAGGCCACGCATTATCACGCGAGTTCTGCGGGTTTGCGTGCGCGGAGGTTCAATCTCCAGTAATCGATGGAAAAAGGAGGATCGTCACTGGCAGCTTGCTCGGTGAGCATCGCCATGAACTGCGCGCGTTCGGTTTCGCTTGGGATGTTCTCCAGATGAAGCCGCAGAATGATGCTTCGGACGAACTCGGTGTAATGCTCGGCATTATCGAGGACGGTCAACGCAGGCTCGACCGCAGTCTCGATATCCACAAATCCCGCGCGGCGCAAAGATTCGGCGGCGCCTTGCGCATCCTGAAACAGCCAGGGCCCGCGAAAAGTCCGGAAATATGGAGCAAACCGCGGCGTGGCCGCAAGCGCGTCGGCTCTCTGGCTTAGACGTTGTACGTTGGGACCGCCTCCGCACTGCGCTTCGAGCCAGCCTCTGGGAACAAGGCAACGGTAGAGATTGGCAAACAAATGGTCGTGATCGAGAACCCAGTGAAACGCAGCCGTGCTGACGACGCCGTCGAAAGCGCGTTCAAAGGGCAAATGCAGGAGATCGCAAGCGACCAGGTTCACGCGCGGCTCGAATCGCGCCAGATGCTCGCGAGCGGAGCGGAGCATATTCCGGGAGAGATCGATTGCAACCACGCGTCCATGAGGAAGCGATTCCAAAAGGTCGCCGGTGAGCCGTCCGGTTCCACAGCCGGCGTCAAGAACGATCTCGTCTCCGCGAAGTTGCAATCGCGAGAGAACTTTCTTTCCCCAACTGACCTGCGGCGTGGAGAGACGGTGATAGAGGGAGGAATCCCATTCGCGGAATTGCGGGCTAGTCATGGGTTCGAGGTCTCGTTTTCGAAATAGGTTCCGGCACGCCGCTGATCGTTATGATGCGCGCGAGATCCCCGTTCGACTGCCCTTCGTGGTCGTTCAGGGCAGGTTCTCGCCGCGCTCGCAAAAGCGACGCGGCTTCGAGATGACCTCCTTCCATTTCGACTTTGCATTCCGACTGAGATCTCTCGGCGCAGATCCGTGACAATCCGCGTGAATCCATGCAGAAGGAACTTGATTTCACATTGCGTTCAGGGCCTGATCGAGATCTTCGACAATATCTTCGACATTCTCGATGCCCACCGAAATACGTACCATTCCGTCGGTGATGCCAATCTCGCGGCGCGCTTTCTCGCCCAATCCCGCATGAGTCATGGTTGCGGGGTGGGAGATGAGCGTCTCGACTCCGCCCAGCGACTCGCCAAACGAACACAGGCGAACTCTCTTCAACATCTTGTCGGCGTTCTTGAGCGAGCCGGTCTCAAAGGTGATCATCGATCCAAAACCAGACATTTGCCGCTTGGCCAACGCGTGTTCGGGATGGTCGGGCAGTCCGGGATACAAGACTGTACCGACTTTCTTGTGCTTGGTCAGGAAATCGGCGACGATGCGACCGTTGTGATCGTGAATTTCCATGCGCGCGGGCAGCGTTTTCACGCCGCGCAACACCAGCCAGCATTCAAAGGGAGAGAGAATCGCGCCCGACGCTTTCTGCAGAAAGGCGAGTTTGTCAGCGTGCTCCTGGCGGGCGCAGACGACGACTCCGCCGAGACCATCGCTGTGGCCGTTGAGGAACTTCGTGGTCGAGTGCACCACCAGGTCGGCGCCCAGCGCAAGCGGTTGCTGGAAGTAGGGAGACATGAAGGTGTTGTCGACGACGAGATCCACTTTCTTGCGACGGCAAATTGCGCTGATGGCGGCGAGATCGCTGAGACGCATGAGGGGATTGGTCGGCGTCTCGACATAGACCATGCGCGTGTTCTTGCGGATGGACTTGTCGACGTTGGCGGGATTCGTAGTGTCGATGTAGGAAAATTCCAGGCCGAAATCCGACATCACCTCGTTGAACAGACGCGGCGTACCTCCATAAAGATCGTTGCCGCAGACGAGGTGATCGCCAGACTTCAACATACTGACCAGCGCGTGAATGGCAGCCATGCCGCTCGAAAAGACGCGAGCCGCGATTCCGCCTTCGAGAGCGGCCAGATTCTCCTCTAAACGATCGCGGGTGGGATTGGTGACACGGGAGTATTCGTATCCTTTATTCTCGCCAATGCCCTGCTGCACGTAGGTCGATGTCGGGTAAATCGGAACGGTGACCGCGCCGGTGAGAGGATCCGGCTGCTGTCCAGCGTGGATGGCGAGGGTGGCGAAACCAGGCTTTTTGGGCGGCGTCATTTATTTTTCGGAAATTTCCGATCGGTAAGAGTTTCGCAGATTGTGGGCAGTTCCTTCCGATGCATTGGAACCCATCAACCTAGCGCGAAATCATCCAGCGGGTCAATTCCGATCGGCCGGGCTTCCGATCTCTAGATGCATATCGGTTGCCGCGCGCCACAGTGCTGAATATAATCCGGCTTTTCGAATTCGCGAGAGGTCCAATCCTTTGCCCATCGGAACCGCATTTCACGAGCGCACATTTCCGCTTTGCCACAGCCTGAATTACCGCGAGTGGTCGGGATATTACACGGTCAGCGTCTACGAGGTGCATCATGAGCACGAGTACAACGCGATCCGCAACGCCTGCGCGCTCATCGACATTTCACCGCTTTACAAATATCGGATCACTGGCAAGGACGCGACGCGGCTGGTGAACCGGGTGATCACCCGCGACATCAACAAGATCAAGCCCGGACAGGTGATTTACTGCTGCTGGTGCGATGAAGAAGGCAAAGTCATCGACGACGGGACGATCTCGCGTCTGGGGGAAAATGTTTATCGCTGGACAGCAGCCGACCCCAGCCTGCGCTGGTTCCGGCAAAACGGCCTCAATATGGACGTGCAAGTTGAGGACATTTCCGAAAAAGTTGCCGCTCTGGCTTTGCAAGGGCCGACTTCGGCCAAACTGCTCAAGGCTGTCACGGAAGCCGATATCGCGAACTTGAAATATTTCCGCGTAACCAGTGGCAAAATCGCCGGCGTGGCGGTCGACATTTCACGCACCGGCTACACGGGCGATTTGGGATATGAGATCTGGATTCCCTCGAACGAGGCGGTGAAAGTTTGGGACGCCTTGGCCGATAAGGGTAAAGAATTCGATCTGCACGCTGCGGGCATGCTGGCGCTGGACGTGGCACGGGTTGAGGCCGGATTGTTGCTGATCGAAGTCGACTACATCAGTTCGAAAAAAGCACTGATCCCTTCGCAGAAGTTCTCGCCCTATGAACTTGGCTTCGGCCGGATGGTCCATCTCGATAAGGAGAATTTCATTGGCAAGCGCGTGTTGGAGCGGGATGCGAAGAATGGCGTGCCCCGGCAGTTGGTCGGTCTTGAGGTTGATTGGACCGACGTCGAACGATTGTACGAGCGCTATGGGCTGACTCCAGCGGCGCCGTCGCAGGCATCGCGCGCGGCCGTTCCCGTTTATTCCGGCGAGAAGCAGGTGGGCAAGGCCACGACAACGACGTGGTCGCCAACGTTGAAGAAGATGATCGCGCTGGCCAGCGTTCAAGCCGAGCACTCGAAGCCCGGGACAGTTTTGCAGATGGAGATCACGATTGAAGCCATCCGCTTGAAGACGAATGTGAAAGTCGCGATGCTGCCGTTCTTCAGCCCTCCAAGAAAAACGGCCAGCCCGGTGTAGCATCGTTATAGCGAGGTTCGAGCCATGCAGACACGCGTACAGCGTCAGACGGTGGACCTGTCGAAGTATCCCGACCTGGTTGTGATCTATTTGGGCATGCGAGTCAATCGCATATACGGAATCAAAACTTTGTTTGGATTCGGCCCGAAGATCTCTTCGTCCGCTCAGGCGCAGCCGGATGGACTGCTGGGCCACGAAGTTTTTATATTTTCGTTGTTTCCCATGCATGCGGGCATCCGCCAATACTGGCGCGACCTCGATTCCCTCATGAAGTGGACGCGATCCGATCCGCATAAACAGTGGTGGCAACAGTTCCTAAAAGACTCGGGAGGCACCGGTTTTTGGCATGAAACCTATCTCCGCCGCGGCGGCATGGAAGCGATCTACGATGACATCGCCCCAGCGATCGGATTCAAAAGCTTTGCGCCGGTCATACGCGCTGTCGGACCAATGTTCGGCGCAGCAGGCAGGGCCGGAAAAGAATTTGTGGGCGAACCGGTGATGTCGGAAAAGGAACTGTACGGCGATCCCCATCAGCAAGACGCTGCTTGAGTGGCGTTCGGTTGAGCCGGGGGCCGACCGAGCTTCGCTCGGCCGGAGGGCGAAGGGCGCCCGTCCCTACACGTCTCTTTTAGAGCTTCGCTTCCAATACCAATATCCTGGTACGCCAACAAGCACAATTGCGGTTCCCCAGAACGCCTCAGTCGGTCGCGTGATGATCGTGTTCAAAGTCCATGCCGCGCCGATCAGAACATAGATTCCCGGCAGCCAGGGATACCCGGTGCAACGATAGGGCCGGGGAATTTCCGGCCGTTTCCAGCGCAGCCAAAACAGGCCGATCACGGTCAGCGTGTACGAGAGCACCATGCCATAAATGACATAGGTGTAGAGCTGATCGTAACGTCCGCTGATCGTCAACGCCGCGGCCCACACGCCTTGCCCTATCAAGCTGAAGGCGGGGGTGCGCCACTTGGGATGGATCACCGCCATGCGCTTGAAGAAGACGCCATCCTGCGCCATCGCCATATAAACGCGAGCACCAGCCAGCGTGCAGGTCGCGGCCGCGCTGAAGCAGGAGACGGCGATCATGAGCGAAAGCCAATTTGCGGCCTGCGGAGAAAACAACACCACCGCAGCTGCGTGCGCAATGGTTTCGCGGGCCGCGATCTCTTGCAGCGGCAGGGCGTACATATAGGTAACATTCATCGCGATGTAAATCACACCGACGGCGAGGACGCCCAAAACCATAGCCAGCGGCACGTTCTTGCGCGGATTCTTCACTTCGCCCGCGACCCAGGTGATGTAGACCCATCCGTCGTACGCCCAGAAGACGGCGATCAATCCCACGCCCATCGCCGAAATCAACTGCGCGGGCGAGAGGCCCATGGTCAGCCCGACGCCGTGAGCTTTAAAATTCGACCAATGCCCTTTTCCGATGGCGAATCCGAGCACGACGAATCCGGCCATCGCGGTGAATTTCGTCCAGGTGGAAACATTCTGCAAGAGCGCGCCCCAGCGCAGCCCGACGAGATTCACATAAGTCAGGATGGCGATCAGCAAGAGAGCAAAGACATGTGCGCGAGTGATAGCAATGCCGGCAATCGAGAACACGATCCGTGTTTCGGAGACAACGGGGAAGATATTGCCCGTGTATGCGGCAGAGGCGACCGAAAGCGCCGCGATTGTTCCGCCATTGGCCACCGCAAACAGCATCCACCCATACAGGAAAGCGATGAGGTCGCCGTAGGCTTCGCGCAGATAGATGTACTGGCCCCCAGAATCCGGGAACATCGACCCTAGTTCGGCGAAGGCAAAGCAGGCACAGAGCGAGATCAGCGCTCCCAGAACCCACACCAACAGAAACAGGGCCGGTTGCGGCAGTGGGCCCGCAATATCTTTGGCGGTGAGGAAAATCGAGGAACCGATGATGCCGCTGACCAGCAGCAAGACGGAATCGAGCAGGCTGAGGCCGCGAACCAGTGTGGGTTTCGATTGTGCAGATGGTTCAGCGGCAGGTAAGACTGGGACTGGCTCCATTATCCGATTCCCAGCTCATCGGGCGATTCGAGAGGCGTGCCACATTTTCGGCAAATCACCGCCGAGCAGTCTCCACAGATCAGCGGGTCCGTAACTTCCTCCGCACAATTCGGGCAGTAGAGCGGACCGGGGCCGGGCTTGGGCGGATTCCGCGGCGAGGTTGCCATGAAGACGAAAACTGTAGCATAGATCGGCATTCGCGTAGTCCGGATTCCTCTCCGCGCCTTCGCGTTCTTCGTGGTTATAAAATCGACGCACGAAGGGACACCAAGAAATGCCTGAGAAACCTTTATCCGCCGATGAAAAATTGCAGCAGGAGTTCAATCGCTGGGCCGCCGAAGGCAGAGGCGAGGAAATGGAGCGGCACCATCTCGATATCACGGAAAAGACGATCCGTTTGATGAATCTGCGTCCTGGCGAGCGCGTGCTCGATTTAGGCTGCGGCTCGGGGTGGGCGACGCGACTGCTGGCCCGGCTGGTTGGCGACGGGCCCGAAGGATTCGGTCAGGTCGTAGGCCTCGATGTTTCCGACGAGATGGTGCGCCGGGCGCGGGAAGCCTCCAAGGATTTTGAGAATATTCTTTACGTGTGGGGATCGGCGCAACAGCTTCCGTGGGAAGAGAATTTTTTCGACAAAGTCTTGTCGGTCGAATCCTTCTATTACTACCCGGATCAGGACCGCGCACTCATGGAGTTGTTTCGCGTGATGGCGCCGCGGGGACGTCTATTTATTCTGATCAATTTGTACAGCGACAACAAATATTCGCTGCAGTGGGTGGATAAGCTGAAGGTTCCAGTGCATGTTCGCTCGGCAGCGGAGTATGTCGAACTGCTTAAGAAGCATGCTTTTGAAAATGTCGAAGCGCGCCGCATTCCCGATGACACGCCCACCCCGGATAACTACCCCACTCAATCCTTCCGTAGTGTCGATGATCTACGGGCGTTCAAGCGGGAAGGGGGACTGCTGTTGATGGCGTCGAAGCCCGACCTGCGCACGCCGGCTCCGGGATACACGATCTACTGACATCGAAGCGCGGTTCTTGCCCAGAGGAGTAGGCAATCCTTGCCGCGTACGGGTCTGGAGACGGAGGTAACTCCCGAACTCTGAGCTGCTAACCCGTGGCGAATCTTTCTGCCTGGCAGTCGAGTCAAGCCCCCGGGTATTGGCAGCAGATTTGCATTGGTTGGTTTGGTCAAGGTCGACATTTAAAGTTCCGAGTGAGAATGCCGACGGGACGTAGGTAGAACTAATCGACGGGGGAAACAATGTCAGTATCAGGCATCTCAAGTAGTCTCTTTGCGTTCAACAATTCCGCGGTCCAGAACAACAAGGCGGAGCAGGTCCAGCAGGAGTTCCAACAGTTGGGCGAAGACCTGCAATCCGGCAATCTGTCGGCAGCGCAGTCGGATTACGCCACGCTCGAGCAGTTGGTGCCGCAGAGCAGTACGTCGACGACTTCCTCGACCCAGAGCAGCAATCCGCTTGCCCAGGCATTCAATCAACTGGGACAGGATTTGCAATCGGGCAACCTGACGGCGGCGCAGCAGGATTTTGCCAACATTCAGCAGGATTTCCAAAATCAGGCTGGACAAATGCAAGGTCACGGTCATCATCACCATCACGGGGGCGGCGGAGACGACAGTCAGAACTCAATCAGCCAGTTGTTTGAGCAGCTGGGACAGGAGCTGCAGTCGGGCAATCTGTCGGCGGCGCAGCAGAGTTACAACACGCTTTCTCAGGACCTGCAGTCGTACGGGCAATCGACCGCGTCGACCGGATCACAACAGTCATCGAATTCGGCTGGCCTGTCGCTGAACGCCTGAGCCGTTATGCTCCAGGAGTGGGCTCTGGGTACCGAGCCCATTTCCTGCTCCGGGCCAAGGTGGACCCGGAGAGACCCTTCCTTTCCTTTACACTCGCGGCCTACAAAGGTCTTTGCTAAGGTCCGCCTAGGGGGATTTCCGGGGTAACCTTTACTGCTCTGGAACCGTCTAAGGAGGTGATATACTGCGTATATTCAGCGCGGTCGCTGGGGTGGAAGTAAAACCCTCAACCGAAGGAAATCTAACAGATGGCTCGTAGTTCTCGCCGCTCACTCTTCCTTGTACTTTTTTTCCTTCTTGCCTGCGGTTTTCTGGGAATTCTGTTTGCCCAGCGCAGCGGGCAGGAATCGACGATGGCCAGCGATTCCGAGGTGAAAGACAGCCTCAAGGAATTTACCGACGTTTACTCGATCGTCGAGGAGAACTACGCCGAGCCTGTGAACCCGGATAAGGCTATCTACAACGGGGCGATTCCGGGCATGCTGCACGCGCTCGACCCGCACTCAAATTTCTTTGATCCCAAATCGTACGCGCTGATGCGCGAGGACCAGCGGGGCAAGTACTACGGCGTGGGAATGACAGTCGGGCCGCGCAACAATAAAGTTATTGTCATTTACCCGTTCGTGGGGACACCAGCGTATAAGGCCGGTATCCATCCCGGCGACGTGATTATTGCTGTCGACGGCAAATCGACGGAAAACATGAGCACGAGCGATGTGGCTGATTTGCTGAAAGGGCCGAAGGGCACGACGGTACACATCAGCATTGCACGCGAAGGCGTAGAAAAACCGATGGAATTCACGCTAGTGCGCGACGAAATTCCCCGCTACAGCGTGGACGTGCACTTCCTGATTCGTCCGGGAATCGGTTACATGCATATCAATGGATTCAACGAGACCACCGATCATGAGGTCAGTGAAGCACTGGATGAATTCGGCGATCTGAAAGGGCTCATTCTGGACCTGCGCGGCAATCCTGGCGGATTGCTCAGCGAAGGAGTGGGAGTAGCAGACAAGTTCCTGAAGAAGGGGCAATTGATCGTTTCGCACCACGGACGGGCGTCGGCGGAGAAGCGCTATGTCGCGCAGCATGGCAATGGCGGAAGGGATTATCCGATTGTGGTGCTGGTGAACCGGTTAACGGCTTCGGCAGCGGAAATCGTTTCGGGTGCGATCCAGGATCATGACCGCGGGCTGATCGCGGGTGAAGTCACGTTCGGCAAGGGATTGGTGCAGACGGTCTATCCGTTGTCGGAAAATACCGGACTGGCGCTGACCACCGCGCATTACTACACGCCGAGCGGAAGACTGATTCAGCGCGATTACAGCAATATCTCCCTGTACGATTACTACTACAGCCGCGACAATGACACTTCGGTATCGAATCGTGAAGTGAAGCTGACCGACAGCGGACGCACCGTCTACGGCGGGGGCGGAATCACGCCGGATGTGATGATTCCCCCGGTAAAGACCAATCATTTCCAAGACACGCTTCTCCAGCATTACGCGTTCTTCAATTTCGCCAAGCGATATGTGGTGGATCATCATCCGACAAAAAGTTTCGAAGTGGACGATGCGGTGGTGCAGGACTTCCGGAAGTCCTTGGACGAGGCCGAGATTCCCTACACGCAGGCGGACTTGATGGACAACGCCGACTGGATCAAGTCGAACATCAAGGCGGAGATTTTCGTCGATGCCTTCGGCCAGGATGAAGGCATGAAAGTGCGGGCGGACTCAGATCCTGAAGTAATAAAGGGGCTGGAACTTTTGCCACAGGCGAAGGCGCTGGCTGACAATGCGAGAAAGATCGTTGCCGAGCACAATGCCGCTCCGGCATTTAATCACTAGACTACACCAGGTGTGAGGGAGCCCGGACGATTCCGGGCTTTTTCATTTCCGCGGCTCGCTTGAGTCCATTCTCCCGCTCCGGGCAAAAGCGGCCAGAAGCAGGGCACCCAGAAACAGACGGCGGCATTCTTTGGTTCATTGACTTCGTCATTTTCCTGTGTGAGAATCCGCGCAAGAGGCCGGAATTGGAGCCGGAAAGGGTGAGAAGAATTAGCTCGAATTCGCTCTGCCTGGGCCGGCTTCGCTCGGCTATCTTCATGCTATTCTCCCCCGAAAACGGTAATGGTATCGACCCCCGGGATCGTAAGCAGTCTCCCCAGAGGCCGGTTTGAAGCCGCTCATACTGGGTGGGGCGATGCTGCTGGCGGTCCTAGCTGGTTGGACGGATTCACGAAGTCGACGGATTCCCAACTGGCTGACGGTACCGGCGGCGCTGATTGGGATCGGAGCAAATACCGCGTTTGATGGCTGGGAGGGCCTGAAGGCTTCCCTGCTGGGCGCGGTCGTGGGGCTGGCGTTGCTGCTGCCGTTTGTGTTATTGCGCAGCCTGGGCGCAGGCGACTGGAAATTTGCCGGGGCGCTGGGCGCATTCGTTGGGCGCTTTGTGCTCATTGATTTGTTGCTGGTTTCCATTTTTGTGGCGGGCGTGATGGCGTTGGCTTTGATCATTTATAAAGGGCGGGTGCGGCAAACGGTGCGGAATATCGGGCACATTCTTGTCTCGCTGGTGACGTTTCGGTTGCCGGGATCGCACGTATCGCTGGATAGTCCCGAATCGCTGAAAGTCCCGTACGGTGTGGCCCTGTCGGCAACGGTGGTTTTATATGGCCTGTGGCAAGTATGGGGGAGTGGACTGGCATGATCAGCTTTGCGCGCTGCACGATGCGGAGACTGGCTCGCGGAACGGATGGGGCGGAGATTGCCGAAGCTGCGGCCGTGCTGCCGATCATGTTCATGATGGTGATCGGAATTCTCTGGTTCGGGCAGGCGTTTAGCATTTATGGAACGATCACGCGAGCCGCGCAGGACGGGGCGAGAGCCGCAGTAGCGCCGCTGTGCACAACCTGCTCAGGAACCAACGATCCTTCAACGAATGCATACAATGCCGTGCAGAGCGCGCTGCAAGCGGCGCACCTTGATCCCTCGAAGATGCAGCAATTAAGCGTAACTCCACCCCTGTGCGCGTGTGGAACTTCTACCCTCACCTGCTCGGGAAACACCGTCGGGTGTGATAGCAGTCAGACCAACATCTGCGTGCAAGGCGTGCAGCATACGCACGGCAATCTGACGGAGAACCTGGTGCAGCTTGCTCCCGCCAGCAACGGCACAGGCGTGTGCGGCGTCGCGGTGAGCTTTCGATATCCGTTTAGCTTCTGGCTTCCTTATACGAGCTTGAACAAGCAGCTAATCTGGCTGCCGGCGCAAGCACAAGTGAGGGCAGAAACCCAGTGAAGACCCGTCGCACAAATCGGTTGCGTCTAACCATGCGTTGGCTGAGATCGCTGGCGGCATCGAACTGCAAGCGGGATTCCGGTTCGCAGATCGTCGAGTTCGCCGTGGCGTTGCCGCTTCTCGTGTTATTCGTGGTGGGGATTTTCGATTTCAGCGGAGCCTTTACGCTGAAGCAGAAGCTGACCAACGTGGCGCGCGATGCCGCTCGCGCCGCGGCTGCGGAGCCGAATACGGATCTGAGCGCCGCGGTTCCCGTGTCCGTGAATGACGCGTTTTACGTGATCGACAATTATCTAAAAGCCAACCAGATCAGCGATTGCGGAATCGGCCCAAGTAATGTGACAGCTGCAAGTCCAACTTGGACCTATTACATGGCGGGGGGCGGTGCCACAGGCTGCGCCACGGCCGGCCTCAAAATCATTATCAATCGCGGATATTATTTCCCGGCCGCGACCAGTGCACAACCAGCACCCACGAGTTGCAATGCACAGTCGGCCAGCGGCGTCACGGCAGTGATCGCAACCTGCGTCAGTATTCAGTACGGATACCAGTGGAAGTTTGGCAACGTGGCGAGCCTGATGGGCAGAACTCCTCTATTGCCAACCACCATCACGGTAAGTGCGGTAGCCATGAACGAGGATTAGGAAGATCGATGAAGAAACCGGCCATTCGCCGATCAGGTTTCGCGACGCAACGCCGAGGCGAGCGCGGTGTGACCATGGTGTTCGTCGCGGTGTGCATGGTGGCGATCATTGCCATGGCGGCGTTGTCGATCGATGTGGTCACTCTTTATCTCTCCCGTGAAGAGACGCAACGCGCGGCGGATACGGCAGCGCTGGCGGCCGCCAAAATAATTTCGATCTCCGGGATTACCGGAACCGCAAACCCCACCACTGATACGAGTCAATGGCAATCGATCTGCGGGAGTTCGACCACGGCAAGTGCATATCTCGCGGCTGTAGCCGGAGGACAGGAAAACAGCATTTCCGGGATTGCAGCCAATTCGGTGACAGTCACGTACTCGGCGCAAGGGTCGTCGAGCGGAGTTTCGGATTGCTCCACACTCGGGCAAGCGTTTGCCATCAATCCGACAGTGATTGTGCAGGTCACACGCAATGCGCTGCCCACATTGTTTTCGCGAATCTGGAGCCAAAGCCCGAACAATGTCAGCGCGACAGCCGTCGCGGAGGTATTCAATCCTTCCAACTCGGGAAGTATCGCTTCAGGCGGTCAGGTGATACCGGTGGCGCCGCGATGCGTGAAACCGTGGATTATAGCGAATCTGGACTCGAACGCTAGTCACAGCGGCAGTTCCTTCGTGAACAAATTGACCGGAGCAATTACGAATGCTGGAATATATCCCATAGATGGAGGCGTGATCGGTGAAGGCCTGACGCTAACGTCTTGTACCGGCGCAAACTGTACCAGCCTCGAGGGCGGTTCGCTTACCGCGGGCCAATACATGCCCGCTCTCGTGAGTACAACCGCCACAGCGGTTCCCACCTGCGCCAGCGGTGTCTATGAGAGTGCGATTGCCGGTTGTGATGAGAGTACGATATATGCCTGCGGAGTGACCAACGGCGGTCAAGCCGACTTGACGTTTAATCCCGCTACGGATACGCGCAACGCGGTGCAGTGCGCGACCGGTTTACCGACGGGACAAGACACGCTCAATGCCAATTCCCCGACCTACAATGCCAGCAGTTATCCCTTTCAAATTACGGCGGGTTCATCGAATCCAATTGCGCCGACGAACCAGCTGATCACAACCAGCAACAGCATTATGACGATTCCGATCTACGACAATACCGCCCTTTTACCGAACGGCAATTCCCAGCCGAACGTCACCATTGTCGGTTTTCTGCAGGTATTCGTCGATGATGTCCACCACCACGCCGGCGGGAACGGCACCCTGAACGTTACTGTGCTGAACGTTTCGGGCTGCGGCGATAGCCTCACCCCACCTACCGCCGCGGAGGGAAATTCGCCGGTGCCAATCCGGCTGATCACGTCCCAATAAGACCTTACTGCGAGGGCTTTAGAGTAACTT
>JASHPL010000257.1 GCA_030038125.1 Candidatus Sulfotelmatobacter sp. | reverse complement strand
TGGGCAATAGTGGGACAGAAAGCAATATTCGGCGAAGTCACGATCTTTACAAACTTTTCCCTCCTCGCGAACAACCAATCGCCTTTCGACAACGCTCTCACTCCGTGGGGTGACTGGCGCGCGGCAACCGGATCATGACGCGCTGCATTGTCACTCAGGGAAAGAAAACGGCTGTGAAGATGTGGCCATTAATCCGCACTCTTGCCATTCTGGCTCTGGATGTCCTGACTGCCTTCTGTGCCGCCGGAGTCTGGGCACAGGCTGCGCCGACCGCGAAGAGCGACCAACCTGGCTTCCCGCCGCCAGTGCAGACGCAACCGGCAACCACGTTGTCAGTTCAGGTGAAGGTGGTAAATGTCCTTGCCACCGTACGGGATAAGCACGGCAAACTCGTCGACAACCTGACGAAAGATGATTTCACGCTCACCGAAGACGGCCGGCCTCAGACCGTCCACTACTTCACACGCGAAACTGACCTGCCACTCACTCTCGGGCTCCTAGTCGATACCAGCATGAGCCAGCGCCGGGTGCTAGACGAGGAGCGCAGCGCGAGTCATACCTTTCTGGACCAGATGGTCCGTGTAGAGAAGGACAAAGCTTTCATCATCCATTTCGATCGTGAGGTCGAACTTTTGCAAGACCTTACCTCCTCCCGCGAGAAGTTGGAAGCTGCTCTGGGATCTCTGACGACACCGCAGTTTGCGCGTACGAGCAACGACCCCTCGGATCAGGGTAGCGACCCAGGCCGCGGATCAGGCAGGCATCACATGGGTGGCGGGACTCTTTTATATGACGCCGTTTACCTCGCGTCCGACGAATTGATGAAGAAGCAGCAGGGTCGCAAGGCCCTGATTGTGCTCTCCGACGGGGTGGACCGTGGCAGCAAGGAGAGCCTGGAAACTGCCGTGTCAACTGCACAACGGGCAGACACCGCCGTGTATTCGATCCTTTATAAAGATGACGAAGGCTATGGCTGGCACCGAAGTGGCTTCGGCATGGGTGGCCCCATGGGCGGGGGGATGGGCCGGCCTGGCAGATTTCCAGAACAGCCACGGCCCGATGGTAAGAAGATTCTGGCGCGCATCTCGAACGAGACCGGTGGACGCTTGTTCGAGGCCTCGAAGAAGCAGTCTGTAGATCAGATTTACTCGCAGATCGAAGAAGAGTTGAGAAATCAGTATAGCCTGGGATACACGCCGGAGCGGGGAGGTAGTCCCGAAGGCGGCTACCACAAGATCCAGGTCACGACGAAACAGAAGGGTCTGATGGTGCAATCCCGAGAAGGCTATTATGCCAGTCAGTGAAGCATAGTCGAACGGATGAATCGTGGTCGGGCCGAAAAGTCCGATTGCGATTGTACGGTGAGAAAACAAAAGTTTTAACTGCATATTCGCAGGCGTGACCCACCCCCTTGCAATATTCCAACCAGGGATGCGCCGTGCTTGGCAGGCCGATAATTACGGAGGATTACACGATTAAAGGGCTACTGCACGCCGTTGGCGGGATGGTGATGGAATAGCTTCTGGTGAATATTGGGCCAGAACTCTTCAAAGACGTTGCCCACACCGTCATTCAGCACTTGGCTCGCCCAGCGCTCCACAATTTCGCTGGCCTGACGTTCCTGCTCGGGATAGTAGCGGCTGGAGATCCCCGCTGAGATGCCGCTGCCAATGATTTCTGAGTAGTTGAAATCGCGCCCTCCTGAGTCGCGTTTCGTGACCCACAGGCGGCTGAAGGCATAGACCGTCCGCTTCATGAAGCTCCCGTGATACAGCGTGTAATACCGCGGATCCTGATGAGTTAAGACCGGCAGAAACGCACCCGTGAAATAGTTTTCGATGCCCGAGTCGGCAAATGTGTGCCAGTAGTAACGTCCATATCCCGCCGCGCCCTGGTGAAACTCGGGATAGGTTTTGGTGGCCTGCTCCACTCCCGCTTCGATTCCGACCGAGATAAATGACGAATAATCAAACGTGCCCTGGGTCGCCAGCCAGAACTTCTGCTTCACTGTCATCGCCGGAAGGAGTGTGTTCGCGCTCACCGCCTGAAAATTGGGCGCGATGCCGAGAATCCGTTTTGTCTGTTGACCTTCACCGGTATCCGAGATTTGCCCAGTCCCTGGCGGCGTCGCCGGGGACGACGAAGGTTTAGTATTCTGAGTCGTCCCTGCGCTCGGCGGCTGCGTGGACGGCGTTTGCGACGGCACGTTCTGCGGTGCGGAATTCTGCGACGCACGTCCCGCCTGCTGGTCCTGCTCGCAAGCTGGTCTTCCGGCGATAGAGACATGTGGGTTGGACTGCGCAGACAACTGAGATGCCAGCAAAAACAGCGGCACCACCGCCGTCTTACGGGCGACGGATAGGCAAAGCTTTGAAAACGGCTGGCGTCCCACGAAGTAGTGAATCACTCGGCACCGGTACCGCCAAGGCACGAGCTTAGCATGGGACTCGCAAAATTCATTCTTAGCATCGTGTCAGGATTTGTAAAGTCTTGGCCCCGCATCCTTTCGCCGCCTTTAATTGTGTCTGGATGAGCAGCCTTCGGCCGCCAATGGCTTAGATTGCACGATTGCGAGCAAATCACGTCCGTTACGACACAATCCCTTAAGCCTCAACTCGAACGATGGCTTCGAATCGCTCAGACGGTCCGAACAGCCGACCGCAATTCTTCACCAAACTATTGGTGCTGAGGTTCATTGGTGAGTCGCGGATACCATGCCATGAAATATGGAAAGGACTAGATCCCAGGAGGCGCCCCCACGATACGCAGACCAGAGATGTCCGCAGCGATCTTTATGCAGTAGTGGCAAGGGTCCCTATCTTGACTGGCCGTCTGCCGACCCTGGCGAAAATGTCTTGAAATCAAAGGATGTAACTGATTGGAAAGAAGTTGTGCCGTATCGGTCTAGGAAGAAATGAATCAATTTCGGCCTTTCGACGGTTGCGAATCGTTAGCGTTCTCGGCGTAACCTGTTTAGCATATCTCTTTTGTGCTACTACCCCTCCTCGTACGTGCTATTTCCAAAAGCCTCAAATCGAATCATCTTTTCTTATGTACGGAGCGCTGGGCGCTGATTCCAAGGGGCGACTAGCCGATGGGACAGCCGGCAGACGTGAGCAAAGGCAGAGCCGAAAATGGAAAAAAGGAACCGTCGTAATCTGCGCCTTGCGCTCGTCATCTTGCTGTTCGCTCTGGTCCTCATCTTAGTGAAGAACTCCGCGTTCTGGTTCGGCACTGAAGAAACGGAGGATCTGGGGGAGGCCTCCCCAGCATCCGTTCCGAGCATAGCGACGGAGACACCTACAGCCCAGAATCCGGCTCCCGCTGCCAAGAAAAAGAAGGAAGCCCTTGCCAAATCTTCGGCCGAGCCCATAGTTGCGGGGCCAACTGTCGTCGCGGGCACCCGGACTGAGCTTGCGCCATTGGAAGTCGAAGTGGTGGCCGGCAACAGCCACCGCATCTTTCGTCCGGGCAGCAACTCCATGCTGATTGAGATGCCGCCTAAATCGGGTTCTTTACCAGCTGGCGCGACAGCGTTCACCTGGAGCCCAGCCACGAATGCATCAGAGACGACTCGGATGTCTCCGGATCAGCCTGAGGCACTATCGCAACCCGCTGAGATGTCATACCCTTCGTTGGCCCGGCAGATGAAGGTCGAGGGATCCGTGCTTCTGCAAGCATTAATCGCGGCGGATGGAAGCATTAGGAATCTCCGCGTACTCAGCGGTAATCCTATACTGACCTCGGCGGCGGTAGAAGCGGCGCGCCAGTGGCGATTTGCGCCTTACTTGCAGAATGGGCGGCCCATCGAGACGCAAGCGAAGATCATGGTTAATTTCACAATGAAAGTGCTATGAAAAAGGATGTCAGTGCCCGTCTGAGGAAACTCATAACGGGCATTGGCGAGTAGGCCTGCAGAGAATCCAGAGAATACTTTTGTGATCTAACGGGTAGGGAGGATAAATCGCAGAGTAATCCTGGTATGCATTTCGACTTGGTGACCTTCAAGGTAGGTCACCTTGAATCGCCACTGCTTCACGGCTGAGGTTGCCGCTTCTGCAAGAACAGCTGGCCCGCTCACAAAACCCACATTCTGCACCGCGCCGTCCTTGCCTATGTTCAGATCGAGGACGACCGGCCCCTGGACCCTCTGCCGGCGGGCCTCTTGGGGATAGTCAGGTTCAACAAGGTAAAGCAGTCGGTGCCCCGTTTCGTCGCGGGACACAGCTGCGCGTTCTAGTTTGCCCGCATGGGCATCTTCCTTCTCTTGAAGTGCCGGGAACCTGCGAAAAACTTCTTTTTCCTTCCGGTAAATAGGGAGGCTATCCGCCGGAGGAGTAGCGACCGCCAAGCTTGCTACCGATGGCCCTGCAGAAGCTTCAACCGTTTGCGCGCTCGTCGCAGAAGTACCAGCTACCGCAGTCCTGTTGGCAGGTTTCGCCTTGTGGGTGTAGTCAGCGACGGCTCGATGCCGGACCAACTGGAGGCCAATCAGAGCGCCTTGCAAAGCGGCGCAAGCAAGAACAAGCAGAACGAGTGCGAGGGTTAAAACATCTCGCTGACGGTCACCATTTGGTCTGGCCACATCCGAGGCATAGACAGCCGGTGAGTCATCGATTGAGTGTGCTTCCCCTCCTGCGAGATGGCACTCTTCCGGCGGCACTTCGGGTGCGTCCGCTACTCTTGTCGACAGAATCTCATTCGCTTGCCGCAAAGTGTCGAGCGCCTGTTGAGCCAGCGCTTCCAGCGTACGCTCGTCTCCTTCTCCAAAGGCTGAAGCACGAGATGAAAAGACTTCGAGCACGCCCGCCAGAACATCGTTCCACAGGAGCGGAAGCATCATCACCGAGCGAATGTCGAGCATGCGGGAAGCTTCGACGTTGGCACGTGGTTCCGATTGGGCATCGTCACAGCGCTGCATCTGGCGAGTCTTGATGCACGCTCCCCACAAGCCCCCACCCGTGTCAAGCCGCGCGCCTAACTCAGGGACACTCGAGCCGGTGCTGGCGCGGCATATTAAGTCTCCATCGCGCTCCAACACGATCGCAGAACCAGTCGCGCAGGTGGCCCGTTGAGCTTCCTCTGCGATTTGGTTGAGCACGATGTCGAGCGCAAGGCCAATGGACAATTCCTTCGACAGATTGCCGCTGCTGAAGGCGGAGAGTATCGCCACTAGCTGTGCAAAGTCGAATCGTGAAACGGAGCACGCATTTGGTGACGACACTTCTTCCACGCGATGGTGAATCTCGCCGGATGCAGACGATCGCCCAAGATTATCGCGATCAGGGTCCGACGTCGGAGGGTGCAACATTGAGGGACTCCGGCCAAAGGCAGCGTTGTGAGCGGAGTCTCGTCCCAAATTGCCACATTGTCAATAAGTCTGTTCAGCTATTTAATTGGATGTAGCACATTGGGATTAAGCCCAAAACCCTTGACTGTCGGGCTTTTCGAGACTACCCTGCACGCCAATGAGCGAAACTCCGTACCTGTTAACTCAGTGGGAAGGGGCCAGAGAGCGCATCAGCTTCTGTTGATTGCGTGGGTTTCCGCGATTGACGCCGCCGGCCCTTGACGGAAGTAGTGAAGATGCGAAGGAGGAAAGCAAATGTGGAAAAAGCAGGATGATGTTGCGGGCGCGCAGCCCGAGTTCGCCTCGGACCAGACACCGGACTTGGCCTTGATCGGTGACGCCCTGGTCAAGTCGTTGATGAAGGACCAGTTCAAGGAAGAGAATTTCGAAGTTGTTCCCCAGAAAGTTCTTTCCATAGATCATAGTCAGCCGTTGCCATCGCCAACCTTAGAGAGGTACACAGAGGCGGTGAACGAGTTCACGAGGAATGCTACCGCGTTCATCGAACAACTTCCGCTTCTAACTAAGGCCTGGGGCGCGTATGAGGAAGCCATGAGAGCCAGCGCGGAGATGCGCAAAGTCTTGGACGCCGGCGAAGAGAACCTTCGCACTCTCATGACCCGGTTGGAGCAAGGGATCAAGCCCACTCCCCAAGGTCGTGTACTTGGATGGCCATGAAAGCCATCACGCTCGGGGTGGCGGCGGGCCCGTGTAAAAACAAATTGCCAGCAAAGTCCACTAAAGGGACACGCAGCCACCCCGATGATAGTCAGAAAAAAGCTTTGTGTTCGGCACCTTCCAGACTGTTGCTGTTGTGGAACCTCTGAGCGCTCACACTACTCTATAGCGAGGGGAAATTCTTCTGAACTCCGATGACCTAGCGGAGCCCGCAGGCTCTGTGTTTCCTTCACTAGCTAAAATGCCGTAGTCACTTCCGGATAGCCTGGAGTGGCTAAGGCTTTTTTGTTTTGTAAATTGACAGCGCATCGGCATAGAGTCTTCATCGCGGTTGTTCCCTAGGGAGTCAATCGGGAACGGGGGAAGGCCCCGGAGCTTAGCTGACTCTGGGGCTTTTTTGGTCCTCCGGCGAGGATCAAGGTAGTTGTCTTGATACCTAGCTTCAGCAACACCTAATCCGCCCAAGCGGCACGGATGGGTCGAAGGATCCGAAGAGTAAGTGTGAGACGACAGAGCAAGGGCTCAAAGAGCAGTGGTACGGAGGGGTTCCATGTCAGATGATCCCGTCCGATGTCCCTACTGCATTCAGGATGACAATTTTCGACCGATGAAGCCACAGCCAAAAGGCCAGTGGTTCGTATGTGAAATGTGTGGCCACATGGTGATGCACGACAATCCAAAGTTTCAGTGTCGATGCCGGAAATGCGAAGGGTTCTCTAGACCTCTGCGCGATGGGGTTGCCTAAGAACGACCAACTCGGACCGGCGAGAATGGGTTGGTTGATCACCAAGAACATCCAAAGGCACGGCCGGGGCTCCTTTCTTTTGTTTCCCCTCGGTGCTGTGTGCAATTTCGGCTGATGCGACAGACTGCGAGTATGGCAGGGAGCCAGCCGGCGTAGTTACCAATCAGCGAAGCAACACATACTGACCAACAGAAAGGATTAGTTGTAGTAGTTGAACTCGACCTTATGGAGAGAGTCGGCAAGGAGCCATTTGTCGGACAGGCTGGCATCCGACAAATCGAACGTTTATCCAAAAATTGGGGCGGCTGAACCGCCCCTTGCTAACTATGTGCAACCTAAGAAACGCTAGAACGGGCCACGAAGGGCTTCCGCAAAATTCGCGACGTCCAGCGTGCCGAACCCAACTGCCGGGTTGTATCCGTTGCTGCCATAATAGAACCAATTGTCGCCGTACCTTATCGCATGGAACGGCGCATGTGGGCCTCTATAGCCTTGACCCGTGAGATCGAGGAGGTAGAGAGGGAAGTTGAGCAATCCCAGCCTGCCATGCAAGTCTTGGCCTAGCAGGGCCGACACCCCGTTCAGTTGAGGCGCGACAAAGCTCGTGCCACCCACAAACGTGAGAATGCCAAAAACCCCGCTGGGTTCCGAGGTGTAGTAAATCTCGTAGCCGGTATTCGGATCGGCATTGAAGGCGATATCTGGGACATTCCGGCCTGGATAGTACGCGGGCAGAGCGTACACGAGCTCTCCATTCACGGTCCAACTCTGGTCGGGTTGGCTGAGTTGAGTGTCGTGAAGGAAGAACTGGTACAAGGGTTCGGGAAAAATAATGCTCACCCCTCCGCCAGTCCCAATGGGGAATATTCCGCACGTGACTGGATCGTAACCAAGAACACTGCAAAAACCTGTAAGGTAATCCCAACCCCATACCCTCTCGTGCGGGATGTTAACTTCATACGTGGAAGTGCACGCTGCATTGAGACAGTACTCTTGCATTCCTGGAAGCGTGGTACCGCCAGCCGCGGTAATTGCCGTGTCACTAGCCGGATATAACACGCTGAGTGTGTCGCTACAGACATCGGCCACAGGGCAATCGATGGAGTCAGTGTATGCACCCCAGTCTCCGGCGGCTGCGAAAAACGTCTGTCCCTGGATCGCCGCGCGAACGAAAAGTTCGTGGGCCGCTTCTACGAACGTCCGGTCCGGCGGCATACAGGCAGAAGTTGAATTCCCAATACCCCGATTGGCACACTCTTCCCAGTCGCCCCAACTTACGGAGATGGTCTCCGCTGAATTGCCATCAATAGCCGCAGCGAACGCATCAAGCCCTTGGCCTGTATTCGGTCCTTGGTAAACAATGATTCTTGCACCTGGGGCGATCCCGCCAGACTGTTCGACATCGAGGGTGGTTTCGCCTGAGCCTGAGGCATCGCTGGGCGCACCGGGTCCACCATCTACGTTAACGATCTTAATGCGGTTCGGATCGACCGAAAGCCCGAGTGCACTCCAATAGGCAAAAGCATCGCTCGGTGTAAAGCTCGCGAATGTGACGATGCCAATCGTGCGACCGCTTCCCGTTATGCCACGATGGTATAGCGGTTGCACATCGTAATAATCGGCGAAGTCGGTTACAGTCCATAATCCAGGTTCATCGGGTGCCGTTGTCTGCCGTACCGAACTCGCCATTCTCAGCTTCGGCGAAACAGTCCGACTCAATGGACGAAACCTGGGACGGCTATCAAGTCCGACCACGGCTGCAACCAACTCCGAAATTTCGGCCGGAATTGTGGCGGGAGCGAGCGGAGCATGGAAAGTGTAGCCTGGAACGTTATCGTGTGCGGGAACGTCATAACTATGCAAGCTCACGGAGAAAGCTCGCTCCATGTCGGCCGGCAAGCCAGTTACTTTGAGCGTTGTCGCCGTCGTCCGTTGGACCATCAGCCCGTATTTACCTAAAGCCGCGATGACCTTTGCAACATCCGCATCAGTAGGCGCAAAGCGAGCCACGAACTCCTTCGCAGTCAGAAACTGATGGAACTCAGGATCGCCAGGGGTGTGGAGCGCACTTAGCAGATTCTCCGCCTCGTTTAGGTCGCGTAATCGGAGCGCGATGGTAATCGAAATCGGCGTTGTGCCAGACTCCGCCGTGAGCGTGCCGCGATCAATTGCGAGAGGCGTCTTTTCAGTCGGATACGGCAAGGCGGTCTGAGCCGCTGTCTCAGCCATAGCACTCGAAAACAATCCGAGTACTAAGAAGAACGTCAGGAATCCAGCCCTCCAAGTTCTCACAGATTCTCCTTCTTATCGCTGATTTGTTGTGGTTGGCCCAACTGCCGTGAGGTTTGCCGCCGTTGATGCGACGTTAGACCCTTAACTTAGCCCAGGTGCATTGGGGAGAATGCATCGAGACGGCTGGGTTGGAAGAGTCCCCCCACGCATGGCTCGCAAGAATGCGATTTTCTGGACAATTTGTCAATGTGAATGTTTTTGCAACACAGTTCGCCAATCACTGATAGAAATTGAGGTGATAACAGATGAGATACCTCACCAGACGTTATTGCGGGAAACGTTACTTGCTGGCGACACTAATGACCGCGCTGATGGCGCAGCAGGTTAGCTCGACAAGACTAATCTGGGGTCATTCCCAAAAGCTCTTCATGCCGGGCGCTAGCTTCCATAACCTTCGAGAAGAAGGAAGCCAAACCACTTCTGCTGAGAAGGTCTCTTACCCGGATTTTAGGATTTGCAAGTTCCAGCTCGCACTTCACGCGAGATGCATGCATGTACACGGCGACCAGTGAGCCAAGGCCCGAGCTGTCGATATAGTCGACATTTGTCAAGTCCAGCACCACTCGCTTGTTGCCGGACACCAACTCCCGAAGCGAGTCCTCAAATCTCGCACTCGTGGACGATGTAATACGACCTGTAGCTCGAACGACGGTCTCTGATGTTCCTTTTTCGGGTTCGAGTCTTAACTCTTCAGTACGAGGAAGTGGGTTAGCAGTCATGCAGAACCTCCTTATTGTGAAATGCGTTTTCGGGCTTTTCCCCAAGAGCCCTGATCTGCGCCATCCTCTGTTATCGTTCGGACTGGGTTTGACATGACGCGCCTAAGATATACCAAAGCAACCTAAAGTCAAGCCAGATTGACGTCATGGAAGAAGCCGACTAGTGCGGTTTCGCTTGCCGGGAAATAGCATCTTGTCTATCTGGGAACCGCTACGCTGACGTTGCAGGACATCTTTAAGGACGGGCGAGTTCTGTCCTCCCCCGATGATCTGCGTGCGGGCATGATTGGCCTGGCTCCAGGCGAGACGAAAGAGCGTGAGCTGAGTTGGCATGATTGGACCGTTCCCCGGCTCTTCGACTCGGCGATGGACGAAGTCCCGAGCTATCGCCTTCCGGCGACCGGGTGTTGGCAATCAGCTTCACACAGCCAGGTCTGATTATGGATCTGCCAACAGGAGCGGGCGAACCGCAGACGATTTCAACGAAAGATGTTCGGGCGCAAAGAGCTTTCTTTCTCCCAGATGCAAAACCTATTCTTGAATTGGGCAGTGCCAAAGGAAGTCATGCGTTCAGAATTCTGATGGGGGAACACCTACTCCGATTAGCCCGAAAGCAGTGACGGTGGGTTATCGCGGCTGTGTTTCTCCCGATGGCAAACCGGTGGCAGCCCAAGATCCTCAAGGAAAGATTACGATTTATCCGGTGAATTCTGGGAGTGCCGCTCTGGTGCCGAGTGTTCAGCGTGGCGATGTAGCGATCCAATGGACGCCAGACCGAAAAGCGCTGTTAGTTGGACTTCGCGAAATGCCGGCCCGTGTCTTCACGATTGACTTGGTGTCGCGAGAGCGCAAGCCATCCAAAGAGTTCTCGTCTGCTGACGCCACCGGGCCTATTCGCAAATCAGCCACCCCAATTTTCTCGTGATTTGAAGAGCTATGTTTATACTACCTTGGGGATCACATCTGACCTGTACGTCGTATAAGGCTAATGTAGAGCAAGACCTCGATAGATTCACCGACCATCGGCCGGGGGACCAGATTTTGAGTCTAAACGGGATTTTTTCAGCACTTAGGCTATACGACGTGAGCTGCCGTTACAATTTCTGTCGCCTTTTCAAGGTGTGAAATGGCTCTAAGACGAAGGGACCAAGGAATATGAGCCCAGACCCAATCACCGCGATTACCGCTTGGACGCACAAGTCGAGCAACGAGAAGATTCGGCAGTACGGGCGCGCCGAGGAACCGGGCCTCAGCGAAGTTGAGCGCTACCTAACCGAACACGGCATCACTGCCAAGAGTTTCCCCGTCAAGGGCGAGGATGGGCGCGAAGTCACCTTCCGCGGTGAGCGGACGAAACTGAAGAGCCTGGTCAAGGATCTGCTGGGAGAGGCAATCGACGATTCGTGGGAATGGGGTACGTTTCACTGATGTGCGAACTAAACGAAAGCTCCACTCGAAGCAGAGCTTGAGCCGCTGAAATAGCTACTAAAGCACGAGCCTTCGGCAAAGAGGATTGCCGAGTTCGTCGGCGAAAGCGTTGTACCCGGACTTCACGGGAAACTGGCGCGATTTATGTTCAAGGGAGACGTCCCTGGCAGCGAAAGCTGCAACTTTACGTCGACACTCAGCCTTTGAGTGCGACCATTCGACGACCGTGACATTCGGACTCGAAGTTTTTGTGGTTGCGCAGCCGGTCTGACTCTTCGATTGTCGTCAGTTGCTCGACACTTGGAGTCATCATTTATACGTTAGGCTGTTTGTTGTCAGGTGGTCGCGCTGCAGCAGCGCGATTCAACGGGATTTCCCAGGGGTTCGATATATTCCCAAGTCGACGACATCAAGTGTAACTGATGCGTTTCTGGTCTAAGAGAGCGTCCCCACGCAAGCACCGACGCCCCAACACCGATATGGAAACGGCTATGGCAAATAATAGCCGACCGAAGTCCACACCATATTATTGATCGCTTTGGGGGGCAAGAACCCGAGCGCGCCGGGGAGCATTGTTATCGCCCTACCACCCGTTCTTCGAGAAGTACGAATATTGCAGACCCCCACGGAAATCACCCTTGGGTTTTTGACGATTTCAGAAGGGATCGCATTCCAAATCAGGCGCGATCGAGAAGAAGAATTTATCCATCGAGGTGTTCAATATTCACGTGCGGTACGGAGGTACGTGAAGCAATTCAATCATTATCCCACCAGTATCGACGCCCTCGAGAATTCCAACAACATGCGCTTCTTGCGAAAGCGCTACAAAGATCCAATTACTGGAAAGGAGTTCAAGCTGCTATATTACGGTGATCTCGAGACGTTCTATCAGAACAATTCTTCGTCCTCTGGCCCCAATGTTGTTTGTCCACAACCGACGAAACCAATCGCTCAGACCGACAGTGCTTTACCACAAGATTCCCAACCCGCAAACGCAGACAACAATCAGCAGGCCTCAGCTGCAAGCGTTGTCACAGGCGCTGGCGTGGACGATGCGACGGTTTTATGATCCCAGCACCGACGCCAGTTTGCCAATGGCTCCCAGCCAGCCGCTTTCGAGCAGCGTGGGACAGAATCTGCCTTCCCAGAGTGGGGGGCAGTCCATAATTGACACGTCCATAAATTCCGTCCAGAAGTAAAAAGCACGACTTCATCACAAATTCAATGTTGGCTTGCAAGAGAATCAAGCCCTCCCGGGCGAAAGCGCGTCCGGCTCATTCGTCAGTTTTTCATCGCGCGTTAACCCAGGGTTGTAAGATTTTCTTTATCGTTTCGGGCGGGGCGTGCATAGCTTAGAAGGAGATGAAAAAATGAAGAAACGCCTCTCGATAATTTGGGCTGCAGGTCTTGCGGCCGCGCTGACGCTGGTATCATTCCCCGTCAAAGTGGCTGCGCAAGCACCCGACGGCAACCGAGATTTCGGTCACAATTTCTATGGTTTTGTGCCTGGCAGCATCGTTTTGAGCGGCACTGTCTACGTTGGCAATGCCGGCACTGTAACCCCGGGCGAAATATTACCGCACGGATGTCTGAACACCGGCCCGGTCACGAACCCTAATCCTGCGACCGTGAATGTGCCTCTCCTGCCTGCCGACCAAACCGCCTCGAGCACAACAACACCCGTGACGGTCAGCTGCGGCTATGCAAGCAATAACGGCGAAGCCCCGAATCTCCACGACAATCACAACGTTTGGAACAACGCCAATACCGATTCCAGTTTTGGAGTCTCCGCGCCCATCGTCCTCTGGAACCTCAGCACCGATGGCCAGTTGCTAGGAGCACTGCCTGTTCCCGCTAGCGAGATCGTGACCAGCTTTAGCTCCAAATCCGAGCTCGCCCTGAATCGCTCAGCGGACGGCAGGAGCCTGACCTTCATGGGCTACCGCGGTGGTCCCGGCTGTCCGACCCTGACTTTGGATCCGACGACCAACATCCTCACCCAAGGGACGAATGTCGGCCCCGTTTCGCCGACCGCGCCGAATCTGATCGATGTTTCAGCTTCCAATACGCCGGGCCTCTGTGATCCGACCAACCCTGCGGTCGCGAGCTTCGCCGGTGCAGGAAATCCGACGGCTTACTACCGCTCCATCGCCGAAGTGGACGCCTGGGGCCGCATCTCCTATACGGATGGCGATGCCTACAGCGGCGACAACTCCCGCGCTTCTTCCAAGGCAGCCAATGGGTTGTACTACTCCGCGGGAAACGACAACAACGGCGGGCTGTCGAAGAAACAAGTGGGAGAAACTGAGCTCGGGTTCAATCTTTCCCACTCAACGGGCGCCGAACTGTTCGTTCCTGGCGCGGCACCGCTCGTCCCGCCCGACAATAACATGATTTCGTTTTTCGTTTTCTCGGGAGACAAGCCCGGTAAGGACACGAACTTCCGCGGCTTGACGATCTTTGACAACACTCTGTATGTCGCCAAGGGCAGCGGCGGCAACGGTATCAATACGGTCTATCAGCTTGGCACTCCCGGCGTTCTGCCAACTCCAGACAATGCTCCCCCGGGAGGTCTCGTTGACGAACCTTATACGATCCTGCCTGGATTCCCCAACACCAGTGCCAGCACAAATAGCCCGGGTGGTGACTATCCTTTTGGGATTTGGTTCGCGAATGCTACTACTTTGTATGTGTGCGACGAAGGCGACCTGATCTACACGCCGGATCAGGTGATCAATGGTCAGGTAAACGTTGCGGATGCTGGTACGCTGGCGACCGCTGGCCTGCAAAAGTGGGTTCTCACCACAACGCCGAGTGGGCCGACCTGGGTGCGTGAGTACGTTATCCAGAATGGACTCAACCTCGGCGTCCCCTATAGCGTCCCGAACTATCCCGCGTCTATCGCGCCCGCGACCGGTGGATGCCGCAACATTATCGGCCTCGTCAACCACGACGGCACCGCCACCATTTACGCGATCACGTCGACGATCAGCCTAAATGGCGACAACGGCGCCGATCCCAACAAGCTGGTGAAAGTCACTGATCTGGTCAGCGCCACCCAGCCATCCACGAACGGTTACCTCGACAGCTTCGTCACGATTCGCTCAGCCGGCGCTGGCGAAGCGTTCCGCGGCGTCGCGCTGGCCCCGGAGGAATTCGGCAGGTAGACACCAACAACGCAGTTGGCAGCCAATCAAGGCTCCCCGTACCAAAGCTCAACTCGGGGAGCCTTTTCCTTGTTCGCATGGGCCGACGATACCTCGATTGATAACCTCAGGCTGGGTCCCTATGTACGAAAAAATTGTTGATTGAGTCGACTACAATGTTTCACGCTTGTTAATTTTGGCCGGTTTTCCACAACCTTTGCCCCTCAGTGCTATTGCATACGTTGTAGATAGGCTGAGACACTTCGTGTATATCTTTCATCCCAGCTGCTCGGAGTTAGACCCTCTGTACTGAAAGGATAGGCTATATGCCCCTCCCCACGCCCTCGAAGCTGCATGGAAGCGCCCGCGTCAGCATCCCACGAATAGAAGATAGGAAGGTCGAACGTCTGCTTGCTATCTTGGCGAAGAAAATCGCACAGCCGAGCCAACCTGAAACATCATCAAAAAAAGTCGCATAGAGATGGTTTGATGCAAACCGAGAATTCTCCGCGCGACAAAGCCTTCAGGTATCTTCACAGGTAAACTTTCACGTTGCTATTTGAGGAGACACGTACCGCTTTCTTCATAGACATTCAAGCTGCCTTTGCCCGTGCAGGGATACATCAGAACAAAACACCAGGCGGTGCAGTGTGCATTCTAATGCGTGGCTAAGTCGAGAAGAAAACTCTGGGATGCGCCGTGGCTGTTATTTGGATTACAGATTTGCCGACAGCAATCGGGGCCGGCTTTGCGGAAACGGGTTTCTTCTTCGCGAGCACGCTGAGTAGCTGTTCAATCCTTCGCTGTTCATGTGGGACGGGGAGGCTGGGCTGCGTCATACACTAATTCTGCCACAGCTGGATAGAGTTTCACAGTCCCGCGCAACATATTGATTTCAGGCTGCAAAGGCCCAGAATCGGCGGCGACAAGGAATGATTTAAGTTCGTTTGTTTGAAAAGACATCACACATTTGCGATCGTCCATGCACTTGCCGGAGTGACATGCGCTGCTAGAGCGCTCGGATCTGGTGGGTGGGGCACGTTTCACTCGATACTCGCTGCCACAATTCAATTGAGCCAATCGTCGAAGGGTTTCCTCCCAATAGAACTGATTGAGAAAGAGCATCAGATCATTGTCCGAGAAACGGAGCGCTAGGACCCTTACCTTCTATTCAACATATCGGATCAGCACATCGCCCAAGGACTCCTTCAGGGGGCCGAGCCATGGCTCGTAATTTCGCCACTGGAAAAGCCCATCGCGAAAAATCGGCTGACGAACCTGCTCTGAACTCGCTGTATGAACGCTGCGGTCTGACTTATAAAACTCGACGCAGGCTGGCTCGAATCGCAGGCCGCAAAAGTGCAGTATGCGTCTCACGTTTCCAGCTACGTCTCCGAGGAGATCCTCGTACGAGACTCGCAATACTCGTCCGGGAAGCACCGCTTGCCAGTGCCGCATCAGTTCGAGATAGCTTCTATAGTAACGCGCAATATCTTCGATCCTATAGGTGAATTCCTGCCCACGGGCAAAGAGCTGCTTTAGATTGCTAAAGCAGCAGGCCATAGGCTCGCGTCGCACGTCGATGATTTTGGCGTTCGGCAGCATGAGGTGGATAAGACCAATGTGGCGAAAGTTATTTGGCATCTTGTCGATGAAAAATGGCTTACCGCCGCGATATGGGCTCGTCTCATTTATGTAGCGTTCTCCGAGTTTCCGAAAATCTTCGGGCGGGAACTCGCTTAACCTCTCGGGATAGCCCCGATCTCCGAGGTTCGATCTGGGCCTGTCAATCTCGCAGGCTAATCTTGGCATGGTAGAAAGTTCCTGAGTACCGTCAACCTGCGAATGCGAGGCGAGTATCTGCTCAACGAGCGTCGATCCAGAGCGTGGCAAGCCAACAACGAAAATCGGATCAGCATGCGGCGCCCCTAGACCTGCCCGTGACCAGAAAAAAAAAGCCGTGCACACCTCCATCTGCCTGCGTGCATTGGTTTCAGTAATTTCCGGCCGGTATTCGCTCTCGCCACGCTTGAGTGCGTTACCACGCTCGTAGAATTTCCAAGACTGCCCGTACTCACGTCGGTCTTCATAGGCTTTGCCGAGCGCGAAGCAGAGATGATAGCGATCAACGGGATTAGCAGATGGAACTGATTCCGCAGCGCGCATGTGCTCGATTTGTACCTGCGAAAATCGATAGGTCTTGAGATTGGCGAGGCTCCAGTACGCATCGCCGAAGGTGGGCGTGATCGCTATTGCTTTTCGGTAGGAATCGATTGCATCCTTCTGGCGTCCGACGCTCTTGAAGCAGTGACCTAAGGCCACGTGAAGATCGGGGGCGTCCGGCGAGTCGGCGAGCAACCTGGAATACGTTTCAATTGCGGATTGGTGCCTTCCAAGACCTGCAGATGCCCCGGCATGCAGCTTAAGAAAATCTCTGTTGCCTGGTTCGACCTCCAACATCGTAGCGATTGCCTCAAGCGCATGCGAATATTTCTGCTGATCGATCAGCACACGTATGTAGTCCAAACGTGCTGCCCGGTAGTCTGGCGCGAGCTTCAGGGCAGCTTCGAGTCGCAGTTCGGCGTCATCAAGCGCGCCGTGTTGATGCTCGATCCTGGCGAGTAGCCGCCAGGCCTCAGCATTCTTTTCATCGTTTCGTAGATACTTCCTCAGGATGTTTTCTGCCGCAGACAGTTCGCCGTCCGAGAAAAGCTTTCCCGCATGCACAACCTCGGGGGGAAGTTGTTCCAGGATAGATACGTGTGCGGCTGCACTCGCCGCACCCTTGGTCTCGCCAGTTATGCGATAGAGGCGTTCCAGCATAACCCAGCTCGTGATTAAGGCTGGGTTGAGGTTCACGGCTTGTAAGAAGGCTTCGATCGCCCGTGGAGCGTCTCGAAGCGTCACGTAGCAATAACCGCGTTCCTGGTATAAGAGACTGTACCTCGGGTGCTGTTGTTCGAGCCGAAGCAATGTTGCCAGTGCCTCTGCTATTTGATTCAGGAATCGCTGGTTGGCAGCGATCAGGTAGAGAGCGTCTCGGTCTTGCGGTGCTGCAAGCGCAAGAGCTTCGGCCGCAGCAAGCGCTTCCGAGTTCCGGCCGGCTTTGCTTAACTCGCGGATGCGCCCCAACTCTCCTGCAATCGGCGAAAATGCAGACGCACCAGACACAGTACGCAATTATAACGATCGTTGCCGCGTAAACATCGTCTCGACGCGGATCCTTCATTGCGCCAAGAGCCTTGCTCAGGACGACAAGCGGAGTGCACCGCTGCGATTTTTCCACAGATTGACTACGTGGAGTTTGACGAACTAGGAGCCTCCATTTCGCGCGCAGGCAATCATGTTAGATAAGGCAGCAACTGCAGCGATACTTGAAAGAGCGATTGCAAGAACTTGTCCGCAAAACACATTTCTGCAATTTATTCCGCAGCTTGTTCATCCCTGATTTCATTTTCTGATGTGTAATCCTGCGAAAACGGTGAAGTGTGTAACAGAGCGGCAAAGAATTATTAACGATCAATTTTCAATTTCGTCATCTGCTTGTCATTAGCAATTCATCTTGTCTTCATCTGCTTGCGCTAGCATTCGATCCTCTCAAAATTTCTGCCTACGTTGTGAGCAAGGGGTTGCCCGCAACGCTAAGTTCCGGAGTACACAACCTTGATTGAAAGGAGCTCCTCCATGAGCAACACCAATCGGCGCACCTTCATGCAGTTGATGGGCTTGACGGGTGCAGCAACACTGACCACGATGAAGGCGAGCATCGCCAAGGCACTCAAGATCGCGCCGAGTTGGCGCACAGGTTCGATTAAGGATGTCGAACACGTAGTAATCCTGATGCAGGAGAACCGTCCGTTTGATCATCATTTCGGCACACTTCGCGGTGTGCGCGGCTTCAACGATCCCCGCGCGATAAAGATCAATCTCCCGCTGCAGAGCGGCAGCGGCACTACACCCGTCTCGGTCTTCTTACAGCCTGCCGGCGCGGCCAATATCGCGGCTGGATTCGCGGTTCCGCCTGACTACGGTAACTTGGGTGGCCCATCAGATGGCGTGGAAGTAATTCCGCCTTTCCGGGTCAATCCCAATGGTGGTAATCCCGGTCTAACTTATTTGCCCGGAACGAATCACAGTTGGGAGGCCACGCACGCCTGCTGGAATCAAGGTCAGTATGATAGCTGGCCGTCGACGAATGGTCCCATGGTGATGTCGTACGTGACGCGCGAGGACATTCCCTTCCACTACGCTCTGGCGGATGCGTTCACGGTGGGAGATGCCTATCACTGCTCGATCATGGGGCCGACCAACCCGAATCGCACTTACCTGTGGTCAGGATGCGTCGGGAATTTAAGCAACTTGGGACCGGGTGGCACTGACGGTCACGGTGCTGGACCGATGACCTACAACGGACTCAGCCTCAACAACGCGTACTGGACATTTCCGACATTTCCCGAGGTACTGCAAGCTGCGGGAGTGAGCTGGAAAATCTACCAGGACCTTGCAGGACAAACCTTCTCGCCGGATTTCGGAGACGGCACCGGCAACTCGTTCGCGGGAAATTTCACGGATAATTCTGTGCTTTACTTTAATCAGTACGCAACTTCCTCGCCGGACTCGCCGTTGTTTGAAAACGGCTGCACGGGAACAGAAATCATCAATAGCATTCCGGCCTCGGATGCGCCGGAAAATGCATGGTTAGCCTGGGCTCAGCAACTTTTCGATCAATTCCGAAGCGATGTGCAGAACGGAAAGCTGCCGCAGGTGTCCTGGATCGTGGGACCGGCGGGTTACACCGAACATGCGGATTGGCCAGTTGACTACGGTGCGTGGTATATCTCACAGGTTCTCGACATTTTGGTATCGAACCCGGAGGTCTTCAGTAAGACCGTATTCATCGTGAATTACGACGAGGCCGACGGCAGTTTCGACCATATCTTGCCGCCAACCGTTCCGCCTGCGCCAGCCTATGGGTCGTCCACGGTTAGCATCGAAAATGAGATTGTGACGGGGAGCGGAGAGCCTCAACCATTTCAGAGCGACCCAATCGGTTTGGGACAGCGAGTTCCGTTCCTGGTGATCTCGCCCTGGAGCAAGGGAGGGTACGTCAATTCCCAAGTCTTCGATCATACCTCAGTAGTTCAATTCATCGAAAAACGCTTCGGAGTGTTTGAGCCTAATATCTCTCCGTGGCGCCGCGCAGTTGCGGGAGATTTGACGTCGATGTTTGACTTTTCCATGCCGGATGACGGCAAGCAAAATCTGCCGAGCACTGCTGACTTCCTGCCTCCTGTAGACGAACTTGCGGGAGGTAACGTCAACACATTCATTCCTTCTTTAGGTACTGTGACACTGGGTGTGCCGCCGCAAGAAAAAGGGGTACGGCCTGCCCGGGCCCTGCCGTATGAGTTGAACGCCCATGCGACAGTCGATCCTTCAAAAGGTACAGTCACCCTGACATTTTTCAACAGTGGCGGAGCGACTGTTGTGTTTCAGGTGCGGTCTGTGAATCCTGCAGATCTGGTTCGGACGTATACGGTGGAACCCGGCAAGCAGTTGTCGGATACTTGGAACGTTACGTCGTCCTACGATCTCTCGGTATACGGTCCCAATGGTTTCGTGCGTTACTTCAAGGGAAGTATCGGATCGAACGCTGCGACTCTCGACGTTTCGTCTCGCTATCACCGAGATGATCTCGGCTCGTTCGAGTGGAGAGTTGTCAATACAGCTGCTCATCCAGTCAAAGTCAGCGTACTGGATGCCTATACCGGGAGCTCGCATACCGAGCTTCTTCAGCCCGGCGGGGAGTTTGAACACAGGCTATCGCTGCGACAGTTCTACGGTTGGTATGACCTGATCGTGACCGTCGCAAGCGACTCGACTTTCAGCTATCGACTTGCAGGTCACGTTGAAACTGGAAGAGACAGTTTCTCCGACCCAGCTTTAGGAGGTTTGGTCTCGCTGCAGGGCTGAAAGTTTATCGCTGCTTTGTAGTAGGACGGGTACTGCCGTTGACTAAGCGGTGCCAAAGGTAGGATATTGTCCGGGAAGTCCATTATTCGTTAGGGCTTGGACTTTTCCGATAGCGCGCGGACTTCCATTTTCAGTCCGTTCTAGCACGATATTTCCAATGTCGTTGGCGCCGAACGGAAGCTAGTGAGCAGCACGGGCGAAGATTAGCCGCGCTACGCGGTTACCATCTTGTGTTGCAGGTCGGTCTTCAGCTTGTAGGGAAGATAAGTTGGCTCCCAAACGTTGGCGCGAATCTCCGACTTGAGAACTTCGTCACCACGGGGATCGGCGAGACCATCCCTGATGGCTTGTCGCGCAACAGCTTCGGCGACAGCGACCGAAACGCTCCGCAACTGGTTTACCGGAGGAAGCAAAGCTTCGCCCTTATTCTGTCTTGCCGGCGAGAGACCGGCGAGCGTCTGCGCCGCGGCCATAAACATCGAGTCCGTTACACGCCGGGCTTTCACAGACAGGATCCCCAGCCCGATTCCAGGAAATATGTAGGAATTGTTGGTCTGATCAACCTGAAGCTGACGCCCTTGCCAATTCAGCGCAGGAAACGGGCTTCCCGTCCCGATAACAGCTTGGCCGTTGCTCCAGCGCATGAGGTCTTCAGGTGTCGCTTCGGAACGCGAGGTTGGATTCGAGAGCGGGAAAATCACGGGCCTTCTTACCGTCTGCGCCATCGCGTGAACGACGTCCTCGGTGAAAGTTCCCGGTTGTCCTGAGACCCCGATGAGCGTAGTCGGCTTCGCGTTGATGATCACATCCAGGAGAGTGATAGTCTCCGGAGATCGGAGTTTCCAATTGGCGACATCGGAATGCGAGCGAATGAAGGGCCGCTGTGCTTGGCGGTTGCTGGCAAGGCCTTCGACCAGCAATCCATCGCGATCGACCGCGTAGAATCTGCGACGCGCCTCAGCTTCATCCAGCCCCGCATCTACCATCGCGCTTAGTAGAAGCGAAGCGATGCCGATTCCCGCCGAGCCCACCCCAAGCAGCGCAATGCGCTGCTCCGCGAGAGGGATGCCAGTAACGTTAATTGCGGCGAGCAGTGTACCCACGGCGACGGCGGCGGTCCCCTGGATGTCATCATTGAAGTTGCAGAGCCGATCGTGATAGCGCTCCAGAAGCCTCGCTGCATTGTTTCCTGCAAAGTCTTCCCACTGTAGTAGCACGTGCGGCCAACGCTCGACGACAGCGGTCACAAAGGCTTCTACGAAATCATCGTATTCTGCACCCTTCACCCGGGCGTTGCGCCATCCGACGTATAGCGGATCGTTGCGCCTGGTGACATTGTCGGTCCCGACGTCGAGCAGAATCGGTAAGCAGTGTTCCGGATGAATTCCCGCACAAGCCGTGTACAGCGCGAGTTTGCCGATGGGAATGCCCATCCCCCCGGCGCCTTGGTCCCCCAATCCCAGAATTCGCTCACCATCGCTGACTACAATCGCACGCACCTGGTCATAGCGGCGGTGTGACAGAATTTCGCGGATGCGTTTCCTGTTGGGATAGCTGAGAAAAAGGCCGCGTGGCTTCCGCCAGATCTCGCTGAAACGCTGGCAGCCTTCACCTACGGTCGGGGTGTACACCAGCGGAAGCATCTCCTCGAGGTTGCTGACCAACACTGCATAGAAGAGCGTCTCGTTGGTGTCCTGCAGATCGCGGAGATACGAGTAGCGCTCGAAATCGGTCTCGAAACCGCGCAACACCTTCAGGCGGCGCGCCGCCTGATCTTCGAGGGTGCCAACGTGAGGAGGCAACAGTCCATGCAGAGCGAACGTCGAGCGCTCCTCTTCGCTGAAGGCGGTTCCCTTGTTCAACATGGGATAGTTGATCAGGTCGAAACCTCTCAGACAGGTTTCGATTACTTGGCTGCGCTCGAAGTAATAACCCATGAGAATCACAACGATTCTCGCACGATTTCGTTGAGTTTGCCGAAGTATGCCTGAACTTTATGAAAAACTGCCGACACAAACAGCGTGGATAGCGTTCGCAGATGCGACCGTGTTACTTCAGTCTCTTTCGATCGGCCCAAAACTAGGTTGGCACCCAACGCATCCATTTCAGCTTATAAGGGCGCTCGAGCTCGGTGACCAGATCCTGCTCTACCTTCCGTGAGTTTTCGGCTTTGTATCGGCAACCTTCTTCTTGGCCATACGCTCAGTGACGTGCCGCGCTTATTGAACGCGTGAAAGCAATAATGCCTCATTACTTGGTGTCTATTGCATGTGACCACCCCTTCGGGTGAACTTGCCGAAAAGGAATTCTTGTGCCACGCTTGCTCCAATGCGTTCGGCCGTGCCGATCGCAAAATTTCCGAGAACCAGTCCGGCACCGCGGTTGGACTGGGGATAGTAAAGGTTCGACAGCGCCGATGATGCCAAATCTCCGCCCAGACTCGAATAATTTGGCTGCCACTTTCCGTTATCCCCTCTCGCAACAAATGAACTCAATACCGCATGGCGGATTCGAGAGCCCGTGGTGCCCGTTCCCCGATAGAAGTAGCGCGGATCCTGATGCAACAATGAAGGCAGCATGGCACCTCCGATCACGATGTCAGAAAAACCGTCGGCCGAGACTGCGCCCACACGTTCCCCATAGGGCCCCCACCCCTGTCCGTATTTAGGGCTGTTTCCAGCCTGCTTAGCGCCCGCTACAAAAAAAATCCCCGCGACGGTCACTGGATCGACCGAGACTTTGAGGGCAAGTTCAAACTTCCTCTTCGTTGTGAGCGGTACGGCATCACTGTCGTAGGCAACGTAGAAGTTTGGAATGACTCCGAAAACTCGCTGCTTTTCCTCGGACTTGAACTGCTCAGTCGCAACCTCCACAGGATCGTAATGAACATCGACCGTTGTTTGCTCAGTCGGAATTCGGAGTTGAATGCCGGTCACAATTTTGAACTGACCCGCTTCAAGCGTGATAGCCGGCGATACCCAATCAGCGAAATTCTTAGCGGTGATGTTGATCTGATAGGAGATTCCCGGCTCGACGTTATTAAATTCGAAAAACCCATTCTCCGGGGTGACAAGTGTTCGGCGATCGTCGCTTTTCGGCGTCTTGAGAATAACTGTCGCGTCAGGCACAGGATCACCGTTGACGTCGGCAACCGTCCCCACTAACTTTCCCAGCTTCGGTTCCGTGCGTTGAACGCTCTGTGCATGCATAGCTACCGAAAGTATGGCAGCCATAGCGACTACGATCGCAAAACGTGAGGAAGATAGGATTGACATACTTTCGTCCTTGTCCCTATGTACAGGCAAGGAACGTGCCAAACGCAATTGGAGCTAAGTGATTGAATTCAGGAGGTTGACTGCGAGCGGCAACGTCGAAAGTCGAAACTGTCAAAAGCAGGTGACAACATTGACGACAATGACACGAGACAATCCAACAACCGGTTCAGCAACTGCAAGGATTGAATCTGCCATCCCGTGATTCGTCGGAACAAGAGTGTACGAGCCCGGATTTCCGTCGCCGAGCAAAGCCCAACTGAAACACGATGCTGCTGTATTCAATCTTCAAAGCTGCGAACGCCGCCGCGGAAGCCGCGCTTTGCATTCTCCCACATCCACTTGATCACCCGTGCATCGTTGTAGCAGTAGGCGAGATTGTGGTTGAGCGTGGAGAAGCAATGTTTTTGACAGGTCTTCTTCATCCCCTCCAGTTGATCGCGGTTGAATGTGAACTGGTCGATATTGCCCCAATCGAACGAGGCGGAATACATGGGGAAGCATGGCGCGACGGTCCCATCGGTGCGGATGATCACGTTGTTCTGCCCGGCTCGGCAATTCCACTCGCCAAAGCTGAGCTCTCCGTCCTCGCTTTGCACGACCCCAACAGCCCTCTTTAGCTTCTCAGAAGTTTCGGTATCCGATCCGTTGCCATCCCCATACCAGCCAACCTCGTGAATGTTGAGGCCCGACGACATGCGAACAAATGTCTTCATCTCTTCGAGCCGCTGGACAGAATTTACCATCTGATATCCGGCCTTGTTCTTCTCGATGATCCAATCGATGAGGTGATCGAGATCGCGCCAGTCCGCAGGCCGGAAGTAGGTCGGATTCTCGCTCAGGTGTTTGAAGTGCTCGTCTTGTTCGAGCATCGGGGTCTCGTTAATGTGGTAGTCGGTTGCGATGTGATGATCGTGCGCGTACTCGGTCAGCAACTGTACGTCTTCCAGATTGTTGCGGCAGATGTTGATGTTGAAGAACACTAGGTAGTCGTATACGTATTGCTTGCGCAGAATATGCTCGAGGTTTGTCTGAGCGGGAACAAATGCTTTTGGCAGGCTTGGCTTCAGTTCCCAAGAATCCAGAGCAAAGTTAAACACCGAAACTCCAGCATCTCCCAGGCGGTCGGCCAGCTCCGGCTTGAGCAGCCTTCCATTGGTCGCGATGTAAACCCAGAAGCCCTTCTTCGCCGCATAGTAAACAACTTTGTGAATAAAGTCGGGCCGCAACAACGGTTCGCCACCCATACAGGCGAGCACGCGGCAGCCGTGGTCATGAAGCCAATCGATCGATCTGCGCGCGACATCCTCGGTCATGCCTTTGATGCGATTATCGAAGGACCAGCAATACCAGCAATCCAGATTGCACTTGTATTCGACGAACAAATACGACGTGATGGGATGGAAGTCGCCGGGCAGCACCCGTGATCTGACATAGGGATAAAGCCAGCCTCGCATGGCGCGATAAATGGGCCGCACACCCCATTTGCGATTTCCTTCCGGTGGCCGCTGCGGTCCGGGATCATCCAATTTCTCGGGATATTGCGGGAACACCGGCACGGGAAGAGTGAGACCCTTCGGCTCAGATGCGCGCGGCTTTTGTCCATTTGAATCCTGAAGCAGATTATGAATGCTGACATCGATGCGAAACTTAGTCGCAGCAGTGGCCATTGTCTCCGTTCCTCCCTGTGGCTTCAGTTCGAAATAATCCCCGCGATCACGATGCAAATTCCGCCCACAACCTGTCTTCGAGACAACTATGTGTCGAAAGAAAAAATCTTCTCACCGGGCGACTTCGCACTACTGATCTTCCTTGCTCTTCTTTAACGACCTTGGTAGGCGTGCCAGCTGGCGTGCCATGTCTCCGAGTTTCGATCAACCAACCGCTCTTCTCGAGTCACGATGCTCATGCGCTCCAGTGAGTAGGGCAGCTCTCTGCCGCAGTCCAGGCAGCAGATGTAAGCGAATCCAGCCCGATCACGGTGTGGCCATGTCGTGTGTGGATGAACGCAATCAAACAAGTAAGCAAGAACCCATTTCAACCAGCTCATAGTTTCATTCCCTGATGGGCGCAGACTGCTCGGCCCGATGACTTGCCGGAGTGCCGTCTTGCAACGGGATTGAGGCCAACTGGAGAGACGCTCGGCGCAATTGCCCTCGAAATTGTTTTTCGCTCAGCCGTGCCTTCACGGCGGCATCACTAATCTTGTATCCAAGCAGGTGATGAAGAACAAAAGCGATGCGGCGAGTCGAATCGAGCAGAAGTATCGCGTTGCCGGTCACATCCCGCAGCGATTGGAAAGCCTTTGAGTTGATCGCGGCAGAGCGTCCGTACAGCGCCGCATCATAGGCGGATGACTCGCTATCCCAACTCGTGCAGGGGTTGGAGAGCGCCTGCTCCAGCGCGAGTTCCACAGTTCGCTCAAGGAGATCGGAGTTAACGCTCGTTCCCTCGAGTGACCTGTCGAGGGCTCTAACCACAGCCGAGAAAGCCTCGCCGGGGTCTAGGGTCAACAGATAGGCGGAGAAAGTAAGCCGCTCGAGCTCCGCCTGGAGATCGTCCTGGATCGCCTGGCTCATTTGTTGAGTCATCGCCGTGCACCTCCCTCGCACAGATGAGAGGCAACCGAAATGCCAAAGTGGGGTTAAGAGGCGTGGACCCTAATTGGCTGCAAACACAGGGCGGCTGAATGCGTAGGGAAAGGCCATGGTGACGAAAAGGTTGAAAGTGTCAGATTACACTGTCACAACCACGAACAATTACGAGGGGACACCTATCGTCCAAGAAAGCAGACGCCAGCGATACTGTGCCAGCTTTTCGACAACAGAAGTAGTCATTTCGAAAGTCGCGACGCTGGGTCGTCACTTGCTCGCCACCATCCCTGATTCACCACTTCTCTTTAAGTCGTCGAACTTCCTTCGCTGTTCCGGTGTGAGAAGTTTATAGATTTCCGACTGCATACGGGCGTTGGCCACGATGAATTTGGCCAACAAAGCCGCTTGTGCATCGGCCAG
>JASHPL010000256.1 GCA_030038125.1 Candidatus Sulfotelmatobacter sp. | reverse complement strand
GTCCACGCGATTGAGCAGAATCCGCCAATTCGCCAGGACGGAAACAGCATTCATATCGACTACATCACCGAGCACAATATCTCTGTGGATTACGAGATCACCGTGCCGTCAGATACAACCATCCGCTCGCACAGCGGTTCCGGCGATCAGATCATCGAGGGCACGCACGGCGATGTCGATGTACAAACCGGCTCCGGCGATGTGAAGATGCGCAATGTGACCGGCGAAATTCAGCTTCAGACGGGATCGGGCGACGTGCGCGCGCATGGTATCTCGGGAGCCGTGAAGGGCGGCGCAGGAAGCGGCGACATCGAAGTCGAAGAAACCGGTCCGGGTGATGTCAATCTGCATACGGGCTCGGGAAACATCACCGTGCGCGGCATTCAAGGCAGCTTTCATGGCGAGGCGGGCAGTGGCGATATTACTGCCGAAGGCTCGCAGACTGGCTCATGGGAACTGCGTACCGGCTCGGGAAATGTGCGGGTCAGCTTGCCTGCGAATGCAGCCTTCGACGCTGACATTTCCACCAGTTCAGGATCCATTGACGTCGAACCTCCGGTCGAAATGACAGTGCAGGGTCATCTCGGTGAAATGCCCAAGCATGTGCAAGGGAAGGTTCGCGGCGGCGGCCCGCTGCTGCGAGTGCGCACCGGTTCGGGAGACATACATATTCAGTGAGCTCTGAGTCCCCGCCGAAATCTGCAACCGGGACTTGAGACTCGGGACTTGCGACTCGAGACTATGTTTTTGAAGGAACTCATTTCGCAAGGCTGGCAGGCGCTGATGCGCGACCGCATGCGCTCGGCGCTCACGATGCTGGGCATCGTCTGGGGCCTGGCTTCGGTTGTGCTGCTGCTGGCCTATGGCCAGGGACTTGGCGGTGCGGTGCTCAACGCGTTCCTGAACATGGGGAACAACGTGATCGTCATTTGGCCGGGGCAGACCAGCATGCAAGCTGGCGGGCAACGCGCCGGCAAGCCCATCAAGTACGAACTGGAGGACGTGGAATCGATCCGGGATGAAGTTCCAATTGTTCGCGCGGTAAGCGGGGAAATCGATCGCGACTTCGGATTCAAACGCGGCACGCGCGTGGTGTCGCTCATGGTTCGTGGCGTCGATTTACCTTACGGACCGATGCGCAAACTGGATCTCGACGATGGCCGCTATTTCAGCGAAACCGATTTTACCGATCATCGGCGCGTGGTGATTCTCGGTTACGAAGCAACGAAAAAAGTATTTCAGGGCGCGCCCGGAGTCGGGCAGCACGTGGAAATCGGCGGGCTGGATTTCGAAGTCATCGGCACGATGCGCAACAAAATCCAGGATTCGATGTATCAAGGCCCCGACAATGATGATGCCTTCATCCCCTTCGGGCTGATGCGCGATCTGAAAAACCTCCGCGATCCCGACGAGATCATCTTCCAGCCGCTCACCGCGCAGTTGAACAAAAAAGCGCTTATGGCGGTGCGCGAGGTCATTGCGCGGCGGCATCATTTCGACCCCAGGGACGATAAAGCCACACCGGAGTGGGACACTATCGAGACCCGCGACATGATTAATGGCTTCTCCTACGGCTTGCAGGCGGTGCTGGGATTGATTGGAATATGCACGCTGGCCGTAGGCGGAATCGGCGTCATGAATATCATGCTGGTCTCGGTCACCGAGCGTACGCGGGAAATTGGATTGCGCAAGGCGATCGGCGCGCGGCCACGGCACATCCTGGTGCAGTTTCTGCTCGAAGCCCTGGTGCTGACATTTATCGGCGGGCTGATCGGAATGGCGGTCGCGGAATTCTTTACCTGGGTGATCCCTCCCATGCCGCTCTATGACGAGTTCTACAAGACCACCGATCACGAGGGCGCCATTTTCCTGCACGCCTCGATGGGCGTGATGATCGCATCCTTCATAATTCTGTCGATGGTGGGCATCGTGTCCGGGTTCTTCCCCGCGCTGAAAGCAGCGCGGCTCAACCCGATTGAGGCCCTGCGTTACGAGTAGAGCAGGAACGCCAGTTAGCGGCTGCTTGAGACCGGCTTTTGCAGTGCGTCCAGTTCCGCCAGCACCTCGGCGCTGTGATTCAGCGGATTGACGCTGGTGTACACCCTCACGATCTTTCCTCCCGGCTCGATCAGAAAGGTGTGTCGCGCGGAAAATTTCACTATGCCAAAATTCCTCAGCGATTCGTACGCCTCGCTCACTCTGTGGTTGGTGTCGGCGAGCAATTTGAAATTCAGCCCCTCTTTGGCGCAGAACTTCTTGTGCGATTCGATGCTGTCCACGCTCACTCCCAGCACCACGGCATTCCGTTCGGCGTACTTCGCTTGATCCATTTGAAAATTGTGCGCCTCGCGCGAGCAGCCCGGGGTTTGATCTTTGGGATAGAAGTAGAGCACGGCCCACTTCCCACGATAATCCTTAAGGCTTACCAGAGAACCGTCCTGCGAGGGTAGAGTGAATTCCGGCGCGTCACTGCCGGTTGTTAGCGCCTTCGTGTGCGACAACAAGCGGGGAACAAACAGCACAATGATCAGGATAACCAGGCACGGCAGCACAATTCGCAGCATGCGACCTCCGCGCGGAAGGAGAGACCATTCTAAACCGGCGTTAAGCGACGCAAAACACCACGCTTCTCGATCGCTTCAATTCTTAAGCTGAGCCACTACTGAAAGTTCCTTGCCAGCAAAAATTTTCATAATTGCTTATGATGAGGAATTAGTCATCTTCTGGGGGAATTCTTAGTCGTGGCTCAAACCGAAACCGACGGCCTTGAAGTCTTGGAAACGCGGGAGTGGGTCGATTCGCTCGATTATGTTTTGGAAAAAGGCGGTCCTAACCGTGCCGGACGCCTGCTGCAGCAACTCGCCTTGCATGCGCGGCGCGAGGCGGGTATCAATCTGCCTTTCTCGGCGACCACACCCTATCAGAACACGATCCCCGTGCGTCAGCAGCCGCCTTTTCCCGGTAGTCAGGAAATGGAACGCCGCATCAAGAGCCTGGTTCGCTGGAATGCGCTGGCCATGGTCGTCCGCGCCAACAAAATTCAGGACGGCATTGGCGGACATATTTCGACTTACGCTTCGGCGGCCACGCTTTATGAAGTTGCCTTCAATCATTTTCTGCGCGCGCGAACGGAAACCGGTGATCGGGACATTGTTTATTTCCAGGGGCACGCCGCTCCGGGCATGTATGCGCGAGCTTATCTCGAAGGCCGCATTCCCAAAGAGAAGCTGCAGAACTTTCGCCGCGAGTTGAAGCCCGGCGGCGGTTTGAGTTCCTACCCGCATCCCTGGCTCATGCCGGACTTTTGGGAGTTCCCGACGGTATCGATGGGCCTGGGCCCAATCCAGGCCGTCTACCATGCACGCTTCATCCGGTATCTCGAGAATCGCGGGCTCAAGCAGTCGACCGGCGGCAAGGTTTGGGCATTTCTTGGCGACGGCGAAATGGATGAACCGGAATCACTCGGTTCGATCACGCTCGCTTCGCGCGAAAAGCTCGACAACCTGATCTTCGTCGTCAACTGCAATCTTCAGCGCCTCGACGGCCCCGTTCGCGGCAATGGAAAAATTATTCAGGAACTGGAAGCGATCTTCCGCGGAGCGGGCTGGAACGTGATCAAAGTCATCTGGGGCTCGGACTGGGATAGCCTCATTCAGAACGATCGCGATGGCTTGCTGGTGCGGCGTCTGGGCGAAGTCAGCGACGGGCAATATCAGAAATATTTTGTCGAGACCGGGGCCTACTTCCGGCACAACTTGTTCGGCACCGATCCGCGCCTGCTGAAAATGGTCGAGCATCTTTCCGACGAGCAACTGGCGCGCATGCGCCTCGGGGGTCACGATCCCATCAAAGTTCACGCGGCTTATCGTGCCGCGGTCGATCACACCGGATCGCCCACCATCATTCTTGCCAAAACCATCAAAGGCTACGGTCTTGGCGAAGCCGGAGAAGGCAAGAACATCACTCATCAGCAGAAAAAACTGAACGATGAAGAGCTGGAGATGTTCCGCTCGCGCTTCGGTATCCCTATCCCGGATGACTCGTTGCACGAGGCGCCCTTCTATCGTCCCTCCGACGACAGCCCCGAAATTAAATACATGCAAGCGCGGCGGCAGCAACTGGGCGGATACATGCCGCAGCGCAAAGTTCGCGCCACACCGCTGAAACCATTTCCCGACTCTCATTTCGAGGAATTTCACAAAGGCACCGAAGGACGCGAAGTCTCGACCACGATGGTCTTTGTTCGCCTGCTGGCAAAATTGCTGCGTGATCCTGAACTCGGCAAATTTATCGTTCCCATCGTCCCTGACGAAGCCCGCACCTTTGGTATGGAAGCTTTATTCAGGCAAGTGGGAATTTATTCAAGTGTCGGTCAGAATTACGAACCGGTCGACATGGACACCCTCCTCTATTACAAGGAAGCCAAAAATGGCCAGATTTTAGAGGAAGGCATCACTGAGGCCGGCTCGGTATGCTCATTCATCGCAGCCGGCACCGCTTACGCCAATCACGGCATCAACACCATCCCCTTCTTCATCTATTACTCGATGTTCGGGTTCCAGCGCATCGGCGACCTGATCTGGGCGGCCGGCGACATGCGCTGTCGCGGATTTCTCATCGGCGGAACTGCCGGACGCACCACGCTCGCCGGCGAGGGCTTGCAGCACCAGGACGGCCACAGTCACGTGCTGGCGCTCTCGGTGCCCAATCTGCTGGCTTATGATCCCGCATTCGCTTATGAAATCGCCATCATCATTCAGGATGGCATCAAGCGCATGTACACCGATCAGGAATCGATTTTTTACTACCTGACTGTGACCAACGAACCCCTACCCATGCCCGAGATTCCAAGCGAAGGCAATGTCCGGGAAGGCGTACTGAAAGGCCTGTATCGTTTCAAGCGCTCGACCAAGGCCGGCGCTAAATTCCGCGCGCAATTGCTGGGTAGCGGCACGATCATGTATGAAGTGCTGAAGGCGCAGCAGATTCTCGAGGAGCGTTACGGCATCGCCGCCGACGTGTGGAGCGTTACCAGCTACAAGCAGCTCTATCGTGATGCCAACGATTGCGAGCGCTGGAACATGCTGCACCCGGCCGAAACCGCTCGCGTGCCCTATGTCATGCAGGTTCTGAAAGATGCAGAAGGACCGTTCATCGCCGCCTCGGATTACATGAAGGTGTTGCCCGAAAGCATTGCGAAATGGGTTCCCGGACAACTGGTCGCGCTCGGCACCGATGGTTTCGGGCGCAGCGAGAATCGCGCGGCGTTGCGTGACTTTTTTGAAGTCGACGCCAAGCACATCGTACTCGCGACTCTGGGTGCGATGGCTCGGGAAAGAAAAATTGGCGCCGACATCGTCAAGCGTGCGGTGCAAGACCTGGGCGTCAATCCGGAAAAGGCGAACCCGGTCGTGAGCTAACGTAAGTGATTGCGTCATTCCGAACCCCGCGCTTTTGCCGCCGGGCGAGGAATCTGGCGAGCAGAGGAACGATAGACACGAGATCCCTACCTCTGATTGAAAGCCGGCTCCGCGGGGGATGACATGGGCAAACATTATTTGAGTTACAGGACAATGACATTTTGATCGAATTCAAGCTCCCCGAACTTGGCGAAAACATTGCAGAAGGCGATCTGGTGCGGCTCATGGTCGCGCCCGGCGCCGCGGTCAGCAACGGTCAGTCCGTGATGGAACTTGAGACTGACAAGGCCGTGGTCGAGGTGCCTTCCTCCGTCAGCGGAACCGTGCAGGAAATTCGCGTCAAGGAAGGCGACAAGATTAAAGTCGGCCAGGTCATCTTCACGGTCGATGGCGCCGATGCACAAGACACGGCAGCGTCCCGGCAATCTGTCGCCGTTTCCGGACAGGCGCCTGCAACTGCTCCCATTGTGAGTGAAGCGTCTTCCGCACCGGCACCGCGATCCGACGCCTCTTCGCACGCCGCCCCTGCACCCCAGTCGGTGTCCACGGCGCCTCAGGCAAGCGCATCGCTTGGCCTAGCACAGGCCACAGCCGAATTCAAACTTCCCGAACTTGGCGAAAACATTTCCCAGGGAGATCTGGTTCGCTTGATGATCGTTCCCGGTTCCAAAGTCTCCGAAGGACAACCGGTGATAGAGCTCGAAACCGATAAAGCGGTGGTCGAGGTCCCGTCGTCGGTGAGCGGCGTGGTCAAGGACATAAAGGTGAAGGAAGGCGAGAAGGTGAAAGTCGGGCAAGTGATTTTCACTTTGCAAGGTGGAGCTCCCGCCGCCGAACCCTCTCGTCCCCGCACCACGCCCGTCGAGCACGTCTCTGGACAACACGCCGCCCGCCTTGCTTTTCAAGCTGCCATTCGCGCTGAAGGAAAAACCGAAGAGCAGGCGCTTCCTCCCGACCAGCCACAACCCGCGCCGCAAGTGTTCACCATGCCCGTGCAACTGGGCAAAGTCGCCGGCACGGAGCATCGCCAGCCGATCCCTGCCGCCCCCCACGTTCGGCGATTGGCCCGCGAACTGGGCGTCGATATTTACGAGGTGAAAGGCAGCGGTCCCGGCGGTCGCATCAGCGAAGATGACGTGAAGGCGCACGCCAAAGCGATGCTTTCCGCGGCCGCAACCGCACTTCAGGTTCAGCCGCAGCCGGCTCGTTTCGCCGCGCCCAAGCTGCCCGATTTCGCGAAGTGGGGAAAGATCGAGCGCGTTTCCATTCGTGGCGTTCGCCGCAAAACCGCCGAGCATCTCGCCGAATCCTGGAACACGATTCCTCATGTTACCCAGCACGATCGCGCCGACATCACCGAACTCGAACAACTGCGCGCTCGCTTTGCACCCAAGGCCGAAGAAGCCGGCGGCAAAATGACGGTGACGGCGATCGCTTTGAAAGTTTGCTCCGCTGCGCTCAAAGTTTTTCCGCAGTTCAATGCCTCGATCGATGTGGAAAAAGAGGAAATCATTTACAAGCAGTACATCCATATTGGCGTTGCCGCCGATACCGATCGCGGCCTCTTGGTTCCGGTCATTCGCGACGTGGACAAGAAAAATATCGTCGAATTGGCGGTCGAGCTGTCGCAACTCTCGAAGAAAGCGCGCGAGAAGAAACTGACCCCCGCGGAAATGGAAGGCGGCACCTTCACGATTACAAATCTTGGTGGCATCGGCGGCATCGGCTTCACGCCGATTGTGAACCATCCCGAGGTCGCGATTCTTGGTCTTTCGCGCTCACGCATCGAGCCGGAGTGGATCAACAACAAATTCGAGCCGCGCCTGATTCTGCCGCTGTCGCTTTCTTACGATCATCGCCTGATCGATGGCGCGGATGCGGCGCGCTTCGTGCGCTGGATCGCCGAAGCCTTCGAGCAGCCGTTTTTGCTGTCGGTACAGGGATAAGAGCATAGGAAGTTTCACGTTTCAAAGTTTCGAAGATATTGCAGACCTGGTCACTCGAGTTTGTTTTGTTCCTGCGCGCATCGGACTCTTAGCGACTCGGACTTAAATTGGGAGCGCACAGCGAAGCTCGAACGCTTAGGGCGTGAGACCTTGAAACTTTGAAACCTGCAAACTTCTTCTCTCATGACTGAAACTCAATCGCACAATATCGCCATCGTCGGCGCCGGGCCCGGCGGATACGCTGCCGCATTTCTTGCCGCCGACCTGGGCATGAACGTCACGCTCATCGATCCTGAGCTCAATCCCGGCGGCGTCTGCCTTTATCGCGGCTGCATTCCCTCCAAGGCCTTGCTGCACGTCGCCAAGCTGATCGAGGAATCGCATCAATCCAAGGATTGGGGAATTGAGTTCGCGCAGCCGAAGATCGATTTGCCGCGCTTGCGTTCCTGGAAAGAGAACGTGGTCAAGAAACTTACGGGAGGACTGGGGATACTCGCCAAGCAGCACAAGGTGCATTACGTTCAGGGCCGCGCCGCATTTGAGAATTCAACCACATTGCGCATCACAAAGTCCGACGGGTCGACCGAAACGCTCAGCTTCGATCGCATCGTCATCGCCACCGGGTCGCGTCCCGCCATCATTCCCGCATTGAAGCTGGACTCTCCTCGCATGATGGACTCCACCGGCGCCCTCAATCTGGAAGACATTCCTGGCACGCTGCTGGTTGTGGGCGGAGGCTACATCGGGCTGGAGCTTGGCTCGGTTTATGCCGCGCTGGGCACACGCGTGACCGTCGTCGAAATGCTTTCCGGATTGCTGCCTGGCGCCGATCGCGACCTGGTCGCCCCACTACACAAGCGGCTGGAAAAAATGTTCGACGTGATCCTGCTCAACACCACCGTCGCCTCGGTGAAAGACGTGGGTAATGGCATTCGCGCAAACCTCAAAGGCCAGGACGGCGAGGAGCAGGAGAAGGTTTTTGATCGTGTTCTGGTTTCGGTCGGGCGCAGACCTAACTCGGAAATTCCTGGCCTTGAGAAAACCCAAGTCAAAGTCGGCGCGCGTGGATTTATCCAGGTCAACAAGCAATTGCAGACCGACGATCCCGCCATCTACGCCTTTGGCGACGTGGTCGGGGAGCCCATGCTCGCGCATAAAGCCTCGCACGAAGGCCGGACCGCCGTCGAAGCCATCGCCGGTCACAAAGTCGCTTTCGAGCCAAACGCGATTCCGGCTGTAGTTTTTACCGATCCTGAAGTTGCGTGGGCCGGACTCACCGAAACCCAGGCGCAGAACGAAAATCGCGAGGTCAAGGTAGCAAAATTTCCCTGGGCCGCATCGGGGCGTGCGGTCACGCCCGATCGTCCCGAGGGCTTGACGAAGCTGATCATCGATCCGGAGAGCGAACGTGTGGTCGGCGTCGGCATCGTTGGCGTCAGCGCGGGAGAGATGATCGCCGAAGGCGTGCTCGCCATCGAGATGGCCGCACTCGCCGGAGATCTGGAGCTCACGATCCATCCTCATCCCACGTTGTCGGAAACGATTATGGAATCCGCGGAAGTCTTTTACGGTACCAGCACAGATCTTTATCGCCCCAAGCGCGGATAGCCTGCGTGGCCTAGGGTAAAATCTTCGCAACATGTAGACAGCGCCCTCGGCTGTCCAGCGTAGGGTAGTTGTGCAGTTTGATAAGGAGGCGAGCCAAACGCGCGGTCTTTGTGACGCACAAAGCGCGCCACTTCACGCGGCTCGCCCAGGTCCTTCGCGGCGCAAAATCGGCTTGCTCAGGATGACACTCGAAACTGCACCAGCGGAGCAAAGCTTCGCTGCGAGTTCCTGCACAGAAGCTAAGCTGGTTACCTGCATATCGACTATGTTTCGTCACATCACTATCGCTCTCCTTCTCGGCTGCGTGGCATGCGTCGCTGCCCCCTCCTTCGCCCAGCTTCCGTCGATCTCTACCCCTCCAGCGTCGCCCTCAATTGCGGCTGTCGATCCTTTAAATCGCAGTACTCCCTCGGGCAGCGTGCTCGGATTCCTGCAAGCTGCGCAATCCGGCGAGTACGGCATCGCGGCGCAATACTTGCAGATGAGCGCCGCTCATCGCCA
>JASHPL010000255.1 GCA_030038125.1 Candidatus Sulfotelmatobacter sp. | reverse complement strand
AATCTTCGGCGGCGTTTGCCCCTGGCAGTCTCGGCTATCGCATGCCCGCGGAGTGGGAACCGCATGCGGCCACCTGGCTTGCTTGGCCCCACAATCGCGGCGACTGGCCGGGCAAGTTTGAGCCGATTCCGTGGGTGTATGCCGAGATCATCCGAAATCTGGTGAGACATGAGCGAGTCGAACTGATCGTCAATAATGCCGTCTCGGCGCGACAGGCGCGGAGAATACTCGAGCGAGCGGACGCGCTCTCGAGCAATATTCGCTTCCATCACTGGCGCACGGACCGCGTATGGCTGCGCGATTCGGGATGCATTTTTGTGAAATGTGGCGCGGGCGCTCCTGTCCGCGTGGACAGCCGGGTGTACCTGCATAAGAATCGGGAAGCGCGCGAGCTTACCCGTGCCGCTTTGCCTCAAAGGAAAGCGGCGTCGGAACCTGAAGTCCTTGCCATTAAGTTCCGCTTTAACGCTTGGGCCAAATACTCGAATTGGCGAAATGATGACAAGATTGGTCACTTGATGACCACAGTTAAAATTCCCACCCTAACCGCAAGAAGCGCAGCTAAGGTGGGGCACCCTCAAAAATCGGTGACGGGGCGCGCGCAGGAGATTCATCCTGTTTCCGGCGGTAAGCGCATGGTGCTGGAAGGTGGGTCGATCGATGTGAATGGCGCAGGAACAATTCTTACAACTGAGGAATGCCTACTCAGCAAAGTGCAGGAACGCAATCCGCACATGACGCGCGTGCATTATGAAAAAGCCTTTGCCGATTATCTGGGCGCGCCGCACACGATCTGGCTGGGACGCGGCATTGTAGGGGATGACACGCACGGCCACGTCGACGATCTGACGCGATTCGTCGCAAAAGATACGGTTGTGACCATGGTCGAACCAAATACAAAAGATGAGAATCACGCTCCCCTGCGAGCCAATTTACGGCGACTGCAGGCGGCACGCGATCAGCACGGCCGGCAATTGCATATTGTTGAAATTCCCATGCCGCAGCCGGTGATTTTCGAAGGCCGTCGTCTGCCCGCCAGTTATGCGAATTTCTACATTGCCAATGGGGTCGTACTCGCGCCCGTCTTCAATCGCGCCAACGATCGGATCGCGCTCAACCTTCTGGCGGAAGTCTTTCCTACCCGTCAGATCGTACCAATTTATTCCGGCGATTTCATTTGGGGTTTTGGCGCAATGCACTGCATGACGCAACAGCAACCCGCGTAAAGTATTCTCCCCCGGTCTTCTGGCAAAGCTCTACTCAAGCGGAAGCGCAAAAAAGCGGGCTCGTGGTGAGCCCGCGAGAAAATCAGACTTGCACGTTTCAGCGTCCGGGTCCTGGAGAAGCCGCCCCAGCTCCCGCACCTGAACCTGCTCCTGCACCCGGACCAGGATTAGCGCCGGTGGGAGGCGGCGGAGTCGTGCCTCCCGGATTGCCGCCAGGATTGGCGTTGCCCGGGTTGGTTGTTCCCGGGGCATTCGAATTGGGGGCTGGCGGCGTGTTTGGAGAACTTGGATTCGTCGTGTTGGGCGTTGTGTTGGGATTGGTTGTATTGGGAGCTGTGCCTGGCGCAGTGCCATTCGGATTCGTCGTATTCGGGTTGGTCGTATTCGGAGCTGCACCCGGCGCACTCCCGTTCGGATTGTTACCGTTCGGATTCGTGGTGTTCGGTGTCGACGGTGTAGTAGATCCGGGAGCGCTTGGACTCTGAGATCCTGGATTTTGCCCCCCTGGATTCTGAGATCCTTGAGCTCCGGCTCCAGTGTTCGGGTTGGGTGCGGAACCACTACCAGCGCCACCGGTCTGTCCGGCCTGGCCCGCGCCGCTTGCAGGCGGCGCTCCACCCGGCGAGCTCTGCGCGACGACCCACGTTGCGCAGAAGAAAACAACAGCTAACAGAACAGCTCTCTTCATATAAACCGCCTCCGATTTGTACCTACGTAGTACAGCAATGCAAACGATGGCTACGATCAGTCTCAGCGGCGGGCGGCTACGAAACTATCCGGCAGATGCCGTAAAGTGAAGACATGGCGACGGTAGCGCGCTAAGAAGAGTTTTTGGGCTGCCGATCCCGAAGAAATTACTTGCGATACTGTGTGGGTTGCGGGCCTTTTTCCAGCATCTGTCGATCCCAGATTGCGCCTTCGCGCGTGTAGCTGGCGAGTTCGAAATCCTGAGTCAGTTCGAGAGCGTCGGTGGGACAAGCGTCTTCGCAAAGTCCGCAGAACATGCAACGGCTGAGATCGTACGTAAAGTTGGTGAGCTCTTTGCGGCGAGTTTTCTCGTTGCGCTCGCTGGAAACCACGATGAGATGCTCGGGGCAGGCCAAGGCACACAGGTCGCAGGCGATGCACATGGTCTCATCGGTATCGGGATTGACATTGAGTCGTGGCGCGCCACGATAGCGCTCGGCGACTTGCGGCCGCTCAAGCGGATACTGCTCGGTGTAGATTTCCTTAGGGTCCTGATAGCGGAACGTGACCCTGAGACCTTGCAGCAGGTCGACGAGAAACACTTTGCGGAGCAGGCTTGGCATTCCCATTGCCGCCCAGAATACCACTATCCCGGGCAATCACCCAACTGGCTTTGGTGCCTCGTATCGGGGAACTTTCCAGGCAGCCGCTGCGTACTCCTTAACAAGAGGACGCCATGAGAGCCTACCTCAGCCATTTGCCGCCAAAAACCTGGGCGCTAGTCGTCCTCTCTGCGATTTTGGTTGCCTATCCGATTGCGCGGATCGTTATTCCCGCCGTGGTGCACGCGATGGTCCCGGATGTAGTCGAAACCGTGCTGAAGGTTATCTAAGCTGAAAGCGCCCCTGTGCTAAGTTGCGGCACCTCAGACGGTTGATCCTCGCGGACGCGAGACTCGTTAAAATACAGAGCGGGACCCCGAGATCGTGACAGCAGATAAAGTAACCTCCTCACATTTCGAAAAAGACGAAACGCGAGATTCCCAGCAAGGGCGTCGAGAGCCGGAGCCTTCTCTTTCCGACGAGATTTGGATGCAGGAGGCGTTGCGCTGCGCGCAGCGGGCGCTGGAAGCCGGCGAAGTGCCGCTGGGCGCCGTCGTGGTTTGCGATGGGCGCATTGTGGGGCGAGGATGGAATCGAAACATCTCCAATTGCGATCCGAGTGCACATGCCGAAGTGGTTGCTCTGCGCGAAGCGGGCGCCGCGATGGGCAATCATCGCCTGGAGGAGTGCGAACTGTTTGCTACAATTGAGCCGTGTCCGATGTGTGCCGGAGCGCTGGTGCACGCGCGCGTCCGGCGCTTGGTTTACGGCGCCGACGATCCGAAAACTGGGGCGGTGCACTCGGTCATGCAGGTGCTGAACCATCCTGAACTGAACCATAAGATGGAGGTGCGAGGCGGGGTACTGGCCGGACGAAGCGCAGAACTGCTGCAGGCGTTCTTTAGAAAGCGCCGTTAGTTGTAAAAGGCTGTTTCAGTTAGATCTCGGAAGAGTACGAGTTGTTTTGACGCGGAGAGGTGCGTGAGTGGTTGAAACGATCCGCCTCGAAAGCGGACATACCTTAACGGGTATCGGGGGTTCGAATCCCTCCCTCTCCGCCAGTCCTTTGATTTCTGACACTTACACGTGGGTTATATCTTCAGGAATCTGAGTTTTCCGAGGTATCGCCCGTGCACCTGACGCGTCCCGCTCGTTAAGGGAGGTTTCTGGCTTCACAAATTCCGAGCCACGTTCGCAACCTGGCAACTGTGGAAGGGAATTGACATCCGCACCGTGCGGCACTGGTTCGGTCACTCGGACTTGGACTCAACGATCCGTTACCTGAAACCAAGGCGCACCGTTCAGGTACCGGCAAAAGTGAACGCTACGTTTGGGGAGAAACGATAAATACGACGGTAAAATTCGGTTTTTCCCCTATTGCCATACTTTTGATAAAACTTGTTCGAAAAAAGATCAATGGGATCGTACTTCCGCTTGACCGCAAAGAATGACTCGACCTCTGGATATGCACGTTCCAGCTGGGACTTGGAATAAAAGAGCTGGTAAGGCAAATAGTAGGTTCCTCCGGATTGTTCAGCCGCGTCGATCAGATCGGTAGTGGTCCTCTTCAGAATCTCATTGTCTTCGTCATCGAATCCCACGTTGAAGTACAACACGAAGCCGAACATGTCCTGTTTTGCGTAGGGCAAGGCGGTGACAGTGTCCTTGTGCACGGTGCGGATGGTTACATTCAGAAGATTGGCTTTGTTCTTTTTCACGATCGTGCGGAGCCGATCTACAAATTCCGGCATCCGATCGTAGGGAATGAAATATTCCTGCAGAATGTCGGTATCTCGAAGGCGGTTCTTCAGATAGGCCATGTCGTCATACATTTCTTCGTTACGGGAGACCAGACATATATCTTTCTGGCTCATTGCCTGGTTCCGGGTCAGACAGCTGTGCAGACGAGGCTCTATGTGTTTCTCGAGAGTCCATCGCAGCCAACGACCGAGAGCACCCCGTTTTGAGAAATTGATAATCAATCGGTCGAGGGTCTCATACCTCTCGGCTGCCAAATGAGGAAGTTCGGCGCGCGATTGGGACCTGAAATAGACATGGGCTACAGTCTCACGCAGATATGAACCGGGAGAGATTGAAAGGCGACCAAAGACAAGGCCGACTTTGTCGTTGTTCTCGACGTTATTCCGATAGTACGTCGGGTAGTCCTTGTAATCCATGTAGACAGCACGCCGGTCATAGATTTCGTTGTCGACGACATCGAGATCCACATCGAGAATCACTCCAAACAGCCCATACCCGCCCAACACATGTTGGAATAGTTCGGTGTTCTCTGTGGGACTCGCTTTAACGACTTCGCCGCTACTCAGCATCAATCGCATCGAACGGACAGTGGGTGCAATTTGTCCAGGCATCGGATCTACACCGTGACCATTGACGCTCAACGAGCCGCCGATGCTGAAAATGTTAATCGATTGCATCGACTTCACCGACGAGCCCTCTTTGTCCAACGCTTGTTGCAACTGCCACCACCGGACCCCACTTTGGACATTCACGACTTTGTGTGCCTTATCCAGTCGGATATTGTTGAACTGCCTCAAGTCCAATACCAGACCTCCCGGCGTGAATGTTTGGCCTCCCATGCTGTGTTGCTGCCCGGCGCACGTAATCTTCAGGTTGTGCTGGCGGGCATAGTTCAGGGCATTGCGTATGTCTTCCTCGCTTGTAATTTCGATAATTCCGTAAACGGGAGTCTTGTTTAGATGGCTCGCATCGTTGGTAAATCCACCAACTTGCCGGAACCTGAAGTGCACTGGTCTTGAATCGAACAGAATGGTTGTCGGTGGCGCTTCAGCAGTTGTTGGAAATACGAAGTCGCTGTCCTTATCCTTATCTGGCGCTGCCGCATATTGGTAGACCTTGCGAGCTCCGACGACCAGAAATGATGCTACGAGCAAAACTGCAGAAAGCAGAGCAGATCGCTTTCGACGCACTGACGCACCCCTTTTGCGGTCAAAGAGAAGAACCGCAGAAACAACTTGCACGACCGAGACTTTTGCCGAATATTAACAGCAGAGCACCCAGTGCCCAAGCGATTCAGCACAATTCAGAAGTGCGGCTTCTGGTTCGCCGCGTTGTTTCTCGGAGTGTATTCGCTCGATTATATTCCGGGCATCATGGACCAAAATGGCCTGATGTTTGGCTTATTCCACATGAGCAAACTGATCGACTTCGGTCACCTTGCTTTGGGTGCTTTGGCCCTAATCTCTGCGCTGATTTCCGCGAAAGCGTCGCGGCTGTACTTTTGGGCGCTGGGCGTCTGGTATACGATCGATGTTGTTACGTATTTCTTCGGGCACATGCGCGTAATCCCCTTGAAATCGAACGTGCTGGTCAACCTTCCCCACACAATCATTTTCATCGCGGCATTCTGGATCGCGATAAACGTGGATAAATCCAGTTTCGAGCGGACCACTGCTTGATACGCTGGTTCCGACGTGCTTTACGCATCGTGTTTGCAGCCCTTCTGGTTCTGCTGCTCGTCATCGCTAGTGAAATCGCGATCGGCTGGCGATGTCAGCTCGACGGCCGACTCCTATCATCCGAGATAACGACGGCGCGAATCACTCCTACGATAAAAGACTATTCACGTCCTGAAGATGACACCTTTCTTAGCTACCCCGAGTGGTACATCGTTTGGAGCTATCAAGAAAAAGCTGATTTCCAAGAACATCATTTGCCGAGTGGATTTCCATTTTTCCGTGCGGTCAGACAGTACTGGGGCAGCTACTGCTGCATTTTCCGCCTTATTCGCGGACAGTATCCCTTCAATGGCGGAGAGCAGCTCATGCTGGTAGTAATTGGAAGCAGTTTTTCAGCAGAGTACATTCTGAAGGGAGCCTACGAAAAGACCGTTGGAAGGCTGAGCGAGTGGAGCAGCCAGTATGATGCGACCGATGAAGACCATTTTGCTTATCGAGTCGCTCGCGAGTATGCGGATTTCGTTCACGTACGCCCTTTTTATGAATTTCATTTCGCTCAGCAAGTGAAACATCTGTGGCTTGAAACAAGCCTCTTCGGCAGTCACCCTGTGCGGAAGTGGGAGCGAAAGCTTTTTCTCACGACCGATTATGCTGCTGAATCCTTTTATTGCTGGGTCATTGAAAAACTAACACGCCTAACCTACGGAACTGAGCCCTCCCTAACGTACGCTTCGGTGCTACACGCCACTCAAGAGCAGCTGGCCGAAGTTCCTGAAATCAACACGGTCAGTCAGCTCGGGCAAACGGCGTTCATCATCAAGACTCCTCGATACCAGGCATTCACTGGTCAAGCTTCGGCCTTGGCCATCAGAGGCATTGATTTCAGCGACATTGCTGGCAATTCTCGCATATTGATTTCGGTTCTTGTCCCGAGTTCGTGGCATTCGACGAACGTGGATGAAAAGGTACTCTTCGCTACTCCGATTCTTACAGAGCCCAACTGGAGGCGCGTCGTAATCGTATGCGACGTCCGCTCTCTGTCCAATGTGTTAAGGGCATTGGCAATTGACGAAAAACTCGAACACATCTACGACTACTAGCGAGCCGGGCCTGGCCCATCGTAGAAGTCGATATGCGGATTTACTCACGATTTTCAGTTGGCAAGCTTGCGATGGCTTCGATTGCAACACTTTACTTAAGTTCAGCGCGCAAAGTTTCACATTTTTCCTTCGCATCAATTGCTCCTTGATTCCCGCAGGCGGTGTGGCTTAATAGACCCCAAGTTTAATTGCCGGCCAGCCGTGCGGCTTGTGTGATCAGATAGTTCCGTTCCGGTATGAGGGTCGTCCGAGTAGCCGCAATTCGATAGTGTTTGATGGCCGCTCCGTGATCGCCCATTTTTTCGAATAAATGGGCGCGAACCGCGTCGAGACGATAGTGGCCGGCCACGCGGGGATCGCCGTCGAGAGCCCGAAGTAGTTCGAGGCCTTTCGCAGGGCCGTGCACCATCGTGGCTGCAATTGCGTGATTGAGAGTGACCATGGGACCTGGAGCAACTCGGTTCAGCAACTCATACAAAGCCAGGATCTGTGGCCAGTCGGTGTCCTCAACTCTCGCCGCTTCGTCGTGAACGGCGGCAATCGCTGCCTGAAGCTGGTAGGGGCCCACGGATGCTTTCGACAGCGCGGCAGTGAGAAGCTCAATTCCTTCGGAAATCTGCGCGCGATCCCAGAGAGTTCGATCTTGTTTGTCCAAGGGAATTAATTCCTCATCTGGACCGGTTCGGGCTGCGCGCCGCGCGTCACTTAAAAGCATCAGCGCTAGAAGTCCTATGACCTCAGGATTATCCGGGAGTAGCGCCTTCGTGTTGCGTGTCAAGCGGATCGCTTCGCTCGCCAAGTCGAGTCGCTGCAGATGAGCTCCGATGCTGCTCGCATACCCTTCGTTGAAGATCAGGTAAAGCACATGGAGAACGGCGGGCAGGCGTTGGGCGCGCTCTTCCGACGAAGGCAGCCGAAAGGGCACACCGGACTTTTGAATGCTTTGCTTGGCGCGGCTGATGCGTTGCGCCATGGTCGCTTCGGGCACGAGAAACGCATTGGCAATTTCGGCAGTCGTCAGGCCGCCAATGGCTCTGAGTGTCAGAGCTATGGCCGAAGACGAACTCAGAGCGACGTGACAACACATGAACAAAAGGACCAAGGTGTCGTCGGGATCTACATCAAAGTTGGTATCGACCATGGGCTTGACGCTCTCAGCCTCGCTGGCCACCATTGTTTCCCTGTCGCGGCGCGCACTTTCGCTGCGCGCCTGATCGACCATCCGGCGAGATGCGACTTGAATCAACCACCCGCGTGGATTATCGGGGTTACCTTGTTGCGGCCATTGCGTGAACGCTGCAATCATCGCCTCCTGCACGGCGTCTTCGGCCGACGCGAAGTCGCGAAAACGCCGTGTGATGACGCCCAGCACCTGCGGCGCAAGCTCACGCAACAGGCTCTCGGAGGTCGAATCCAATTTCTGGATCATCGGAATTCCCGTTACAGCATCTCCGGAGGCGGTGCACTCATGATGGGCCGCACTTCAATCGGCATGTTCAGCGGGACGCCACCGGGACCTGGTGCGGCGGACACCTTGGCGGCAATTTCATAGGCCCGCTCTGGATCGTCGACATCGACTATCCAGAAGCCCGCAAGAAATTCTTTAGATTCGGGGAACACCCCGTCCGTCACGGGAACCCCATCTTTCCCAGCTCTAACCAGCTTGGCTTGATCGGGAAATGACAATCCCTCGGCCGAAACGAGCTCGCCGCGTTCATGAAGTTCCTGGTTGAGACCACGCATGAAGGCGATATGCGCCCGGAGATCGTTCCTGGGCCACTCGGGCACGCCGTGGCCTGCTTTCATCGTATTCATCATCAGAATGTATTTCACTTTTCGCTCCTTAGATTTCATTTGCAACTGCCTCTTCGCGCTTGTAAGGAATTCGCATCCCAATTCTGATTCTTGGCATTCAATCATTCTGACTCAGACTCAATGCGTTGCGAACTGCCGCACCTCGATCGGCATGTTTGTGGGTCTGCCTCCGGGTCCGGGAGCTGCAGAAATCTGTCCCGCTATGGCATGAGCGCGACCAGCATTGGCCACGTCGACGATCCAGTAACCCAAGAGGAATTCCTTCGACTCCGGGAAAACGCCGTCGGTGACTGGGATGCCGTTTTTCTCACCCCGGACGACCGCGGCTTCACGCGGGTCGGCTAAGCCCTGTGTGGCGACAAACTCTCCGGACGCGGTGAGTTCCTTGTTGATGCGCTGAAGAACGGCCATGTGTGCCTCGATATCCTGTTTCGACCAGGCGTGATATCCTTCGACGCCTGCCCTGGTGCCCGACATCAGCAGAATGTATTTCATCCTCTTCGCTCCTATTTATGTTATTTGCGTTGCGCACTCGGCGCTGACTGTGCCTTTTCACTGGCAGTACCTGTGATCTGCGCTTTCATCTTGTAGTCGGAGCCGCACTGCCATTCTCTACATCCCTTCAGAAAAATATTTTCACCGCAAATCTCAGCTGACCGTGTCGATTTCGGAGGTCCAGAATCGACTTACGGGTGGAGGAAGAAAATGACGACCGACGAAACGGTAGTGGACGTTAGCCAGGACTGGATACTGGCCTGCGCCGTGCAGCAGGGCTTTATGCGGGCGCCACGCACAGTGAGCGAGTCCTACGACTATAGCGCCCGCTGCCGACAGGTTCGGGCGCTCGGCGGCGATTGCTACAATTTTATCCCGCTTGAGGACGATCGCTTGGCCCTCGTCGTTGGAGATGCCTCGGGTAAAGGTCTGGCTGCGGCACTCATGATCGCGAATGTGCAGTCTTCCCTCCGGACGGCGGCATTGTTTGCGGAAGACGACCTGGCCGCGCTGCTCCAGGCGGTAAATCACCAGGCATATTCTTCCTCGCTGGCAAACCGTTACGCGACCTTGTTCTATGGCGTCTTTGACAACACGAAACAGACTCTTCGATACATCAATGCAGGACACAATCCACCCGTGGTTCTGCGACGCAATGGGTCGGTGCAATCGCTCGAGACCAGTGGAGCTCCGGTTGGGATGTTCCCGGATTCGACATATGACGAAAAAGTTGTCGAGCTTAACCCGGGAGACTTGGTTCTCGCCTACACGGATGGAGTCGTTGAAGCGACAAATCAGAACGGGGAGGAATGGGGAGTTGATGGTTTATTGAAAGCAGCTGGCTTTGGAGCACATCGCTCGCAGAGCGCCGGAGATCTCGTCAACTTCATCTTCCATTCTATGGATGAGTTCTCCAAAGAGCACCAAAATGATGATGCGACATTGGCAGTTGTACGGGCGATCTGAAAAACCTCAGCACCCGGCAGATGCCTTCTAAACTTAGGTGCTCGCAACAGCTCTCACACAAACACGCGATTGAGCCTGATTGCACTACTTTGGGCCCACCCGTCCTCGAATGACCGTGACGGAAGCAGCAGGCAATTCGTATTCGGTATCCTTCTCAGCATTTTCCTTCGTTCGCGCGATGGGGCCATCCGGATCTGCCCATCCCTTCGTATAGGTCACCACCGTCCGCTGGGCCGCCTGTTCGGCGTGGGCCATGGAACGAGTCGCTGCGGGATGCCATTGATATTGCTGACTTCCGAAAGTCGAAATCTCTACTCGCCCGGAGAAAGCGACTGCTCGGGGGCCTTCCTCGAAGGAAACTCGGACCTTATGCGCGACCTCCTGATCCCGGTTCACCAGCATCACCGACCATTGCCCATCCGGACGCTTGACCGCATACGCCGTCACCAGGTCATGGCCCGCTCCATCCTGCACGTCACTTTTGGCGGAATACACGTCGTGCTCGCCATTGCCCGGCTGCACCCAATCAAGATTAATCATCTGCGCGACGAAGAACTGCGGCAGATCCTGCTGAATCTCGTAATTCTTATTGACAGTGAACATTCCGAAAGTTCCCGGCGAGCCGTTGCACCCCGGTTCCATTTGAAGTGGCAAATAATGGAAGAAATAAACGCCATTGCCGCCCGCATTCAAAAATGCCCCAATGTAATCCGCCAGCCATACTCCCGCGAAAATATCCTGGAAAGTTTCGCTCGCTGCTGACGACAAATTCCCTTCAGTGATGAACATCGGCATGTCTGCTGGAACTCCGTCATCGTGCCACACCTGCAGGATGTGGCTTACAAGATCCGGCTCATCGTAGAGCATTCCCCAGGGAATTCGGCAGGGATCCATCGGATAGTGCTCGAACGAGAAAAATGCAAGATCCTTCATCCGGCCATGCTGCTTCAAATAATCGATGAAGCGGCCCGTCCATGAAACCTTCCCGTTCGCATCGGGCCAGACTTCAATATCGCGGTTCACGCCCTGAAACGATGGCCCACCCAATTTCAACGTCGGATCCACCTTGTGCAGCGCTGTTGCCCACTGCAGATAGAGGGCCGCGTAATCTTCCGGTAGCATGTACTGCCCATCGGCCTCCTCGCCCATCTCGACATAAGAAACCGGATATCCCCGCTTCTTCACATACGCAATCTCAGCCGCGGCATTTTCCGGCGTTTCGTAGATCAACGCCACAGGGATCATGGCGGGTAATCCCCGCGTCACGCCACTGGTGAAAAACAGATCGAATCCCATGTGTGCTTGCGTGGTCGAGCCCAGGTCCGAAGGCTGATGCCACGAATCGACCGAGGAGCAATAAGTGGTGGTTTGCTCCTGGTCTGGGGTATGCCGCAAAATGTCGTGAAATGCGCCATCGTGCGTTGTCGTCCCGAGATAAATTTCGCGAATCGCATAGCCGACGCAATTGCGCGGATCAGAAGGTCCGTCGGCGTCACAAGTGTTCGACGATTCTGTCATCCAGATGCGCACGAATCGCACCGATGTAACACTCCCAGCCAACCGAACGGTCTCGGTCCCGCCCTTGCCGCTGTCGACGGTGCCATCTGAGAATGTCTGCCACACACCCCGAGTCGGTGCATGGATCGGATCATCTCCACCCGTCCAGTACTGGATGGTATAGCGCTTGGCAAAAGGCTCGCCCCACGCGATGCGGATGCTATTCACGCTTTGGAATTGCGCCAGATCGAGTATCACCCACTGCGGATGCAGCCCATCGCTCTCACCCGTGAACCGCTCGGTCAGGTACGGATTGCTTTTCCAGAAAGTGTTGACATCGCCGTCGGTCAGCCGCGAGTAGCCGGCATTGTCGGTGCCGTCGTTGCGCGTGAATCCTCGCCGCGGCAATGCGTACCCGTAGGAATAACGGATCGTCTCAGTCGGAGTCGCCGCTCCGACGAAGTAGCCCTTGCCGCTGGGATCGCTCCACGTCCCCTGCGGATTCCAATGCCATGCCTCAATCGCCAGTTCCGTATTCTGCCGAAACGTTACTGGCTGCCAGCCTGAGGCCAGCGTCTGCCCGAGCGTCGGCTGCAACAAATCCTTGTCGATCGCCTCCACCGGGATGCGATCTACGCCTGCTCCCAGGGTTTCCGATGGAACGAAGTGATTGGTAGCGTGAGAGGTATCAACGACGACAGTTTGCGCACTGACAGAGGAGAATAGCGCGCCCGCCGCAACGAGAATCACAATCAGCGAACTTTTCTTGGCCACAGAACAAGCCTCTTTTCGATTGAATCGATTCAATAGAGGAGTATACGAGAGGTGTCAATCGCTGTGGCGAATTGTCAGGAGAGCTGATTGATCTGCGGCCTCAATGAATAAGCTTGTCGAATCTGTAAGTGAAGCTCACGCTCGCGTAGGAGCGTATCCGCACTCCTACGACTTCCTGAATCATCGAAGGATAGAAATTCTCGGTGGTCTGGCCGGTGAAACCTCGGGCAATCAGAAAATTCACACCTGCATCCAGTCGGCCCTCGAGGAAAGGTCGAACCAAAGCACCTCGAAATTCGTTTACCGAAGTTCCAGTGCACTCCGCGTTTATGTTCTGCACATCGCATCCAGTTCCCAGCGGCTTCCTGCCGACAAATTCGAACTCGCCTTTTGCCTGCAAGCGAAGAGGAAGTTTCTGAATCGTTCCGAGCAAATCGAAAATCGTGCGTGGCGCCTCGGGAGTTGGATCCCCTGAGTCGAGATCGCGCGCATCGGCTTTGGAAAAGCTTGCCTGAACTGATCCTATTGCGAAACTATGACGCACTGCGAAAGTCATGAAGCGAAGCCGGCTCGGTCCCTGGTTGAACTGAAGGCCAGTATCGGGATCGATTTTCGCGAGTTCTGCACTGTTCATGATGTGTCCAAGTGTCAATCGAACGTCCGTGCGGCGAGCCGTTTTGCTGGCAACCAGCTGATAAGAATGAGACCGAGCCACTGGAGTACCAGCGCTGCTTCCTAATCCGATTCGCGGATCTTCGGTAAAGAAGGCTTCTCCGAAGCTAAGCGAGACGAGCGGTATGATTCGTGAATCCCCCGGCAAGAAAGAGAAGGTTGCTTTCGGCGAATTGACCCCAACCCACTTTTGAAAAGAATTTTGCGAAACCAACAAGTCTTGGTTATCGATGCCGATCTCATCCCGCCGCCATCCGAGGTAATAACTGATGTGACGGAAGAACTTACCCTCGGCAGCGATATATGGAGTAGTCGATCCAATCGTGACGTTGTTTCCGTCGATCGGTGTGAAGGGTCCATAGTAGCCGGGACGAGTTGGATCAAAGAATCCGTAGTGATCGAGATCGTCGCGCCGCGGAGCTTCGCGTTCGTAATCCAAACCAGCCAGCAACGAAAGGAAATCTGCGAACTTGTTCACATATTCGGCGCTGGCGCCGCCGACTGTCCGAAATTCGCTCTGGCGGATGAGGCCTTGGCCGAAGTCAGAATAAAGAGACAAATTGTAAGTCCGGAAGAAGCCTGACAGCTGCAACTGCTGGCTACTGCTAAGCCGCCAGGCATCGTTGAGTGCTACCAGGGCTGAGTGCGTTTGATCTTTCTGTCGAGGATCAATCGTATCCCCATAGTTCGGAAAATTGATGTCGTTCGCATTCTGGGCAAAGATGGGCACCAGTCCAGGCACGTATGACTGCCCGTAGTAGCCAATTCCGAACAACGTCAGTCTGTGTGCGCCAAGATCAAAAAAGCGCTCACCGTTGAACTTATATTGCTGCCGATGCTCAAGCCGATCGAGAAGTCCATTTCCGTAGGAAGCTTCGAACACCAACCACGATTGAAGCCCCGGACTGAAGCCCACGGCGAGATCCGCATCACGCTGATCGCCGGTGACGGTGAAGAACGGGCCAACATGAGAGCGCAAGCCATAGGTGGCAGCCAGATTGACTGAGTGATTGCCTTCTCTGACGTTGAATGCTCCGCCATCAATCTGTACGCTCTCCAGCACCTGCGGCACAAAGATGTTTGGATCGGCATATCCGTTGCCGTGAGCATTGGCCGACAAGTTATTCGGTACGAGATACCCGCCCACCGCGACAAACTGCGCGATCGGTTCGCCATGATCGCCGGCAACTCCTGGGGCAAAATACTGCGGGGCTTTGATTCCGCTGGAAGCAGTTTCAATCGGATATCCGGGAATCGAAACTGGCGCCCCAGGCCGCCCCGGGTTCGCGTCGAGCAAGTCCTGCCGCACAAGAACGCGCTCGGCGGGGTCCGGGGCGAGAACGCTCATGTCATTGACGTCTGCCGTGACCGTGACGGACTCGGTCTGCGAAGCGAGTGCGGAAAACTGGAAGGTCTCGGTTTGATTCTGTGCGTCGGCAAGCGCAATGGTCCGCGTAACGGTCGTAAAGCCGGGGAATTCCGCGACGAGACGGTATTCCCCGGGACTCAGATTTGCAAACGAGAATAGGCCCTGGCTATCCGTGAAGGTTTGGTTTGGTGAAGAATCAATCAAACGCAATAGAAGAATGGTTGCGCCTGGAACGACATTGCCGGAGGGATCCGTCAGACTGCCCGACAATCGGCTCGCCGCGAACGCCGGAACAACGAGAGCGAACCAGAGAGCGAAAGCAGAGCCGATGCGCCTCAGCCTTCGAACGGTCGAATTTTGAAGCCGAGTGCGGGTCATAAGTCTGCGTGGACGAGATCAAAGTGATACATCAAAGAAAACAGGCCTAGTATTCCATTCACAGTGTGCAGTGAGCAGAATCACTTTGGCGAGGGCGACGGCACGTTATCGGATAGACGAGCCGAGGTGGCACTTCCAAGGGCTGTATCGCCTGCATCTAAATTTTCAGCCAGTCGGAAGTATTTTTGGGCGGCAAGCGGGTCGCCCAGTGCCAGTGCAATCTCGCCCGCGTGCCGGATTATTTTGGCGTCGCGAACACCAACCGCCAACGCCGCCTCGATTTGCTGGCGGGCCTCCTGATTGCTGCCATTGACGTGGAGCGACCACGCATAGGCATCCAGCGTATAGACGTCATGCCGGCGAGCGAATTCGCGGTTCGCCACTGCGAGAGCTTTGAGCGGTTGCTGCGCGTGGTCGGCGTAATAAAAGATCAGCTCACGATTCGAATTGTCCGCGCGATCAGTTTCGAGCAACGATTTCTGCTCGAACTCGGCGAAAGCCTTTTTTGCTTCTTCCGTCCTTCCCGCCCACTGCAACGCCTCGGCGAGATCATACAAATTCTCGGCATGGCGCGCGGCCTCATAGCGTTGCTGCAACAATTGAACAGCATCGTCGTAGCGCTTCTCGGCGATTCTCACTTTCGCCAAGTTCCCGAGCGCATAGTGATAACCGGGAAAAAGAGTAAGCGCGTGCTGCAAATTTCTTTCCGCTTCCACTAATTTCCCGACCGAGAATTGAAGATGTCCCATTTGAGTGAGAATCCACGCTCTGTCTTCCAGTGCGCTCGGGCTTGTGGATTCGAGCGCCATGTTCATAAGCTCCAGAGCTCCGTCCACGTCGCCGAACAGCTCGCGCAGGTACGCGGCGCGAGTGACGCCAGGAGAATTTCCTGGGCGCAGGTCAAGCATGAGTTGTGCCGCCTTTTCGGCCTCGGCATAGTTTCCCAACTCGGCGTTCGCGTCAGCAAGGAATCCGTACACCATAACGTCGTCCGGCATTCGCTTGTTGAGCTTGAGGGCTTCCTCGCGGGCGGCGGCGAACTCGTGTTTTCCCAACAACAGCCAGACCTGGATCCTTTTTCCATCGAAGTTGTCGGGTGCAATCTTAAACGATTTCTTCAACGTCTCTTCGGCTTCGGCATAGAAGTTGACATCCGAAGTTTCGCGGGCGCGGCGAGACAGCGCCAGGGCCAGGGCGTTGTAGGCCTCATAGTTCCTTGGATTCTTCTCGATGAGCCGCTGTGCCTGCGCCATGCTCTGCTCTGCGGGAGAAAGCGTGACTGCGCCAGATGGATTATCAGTTTTTGCAAACACCGTGGTCATTGCGGATAATATGAGTATCAACTGAGCTAGTCTTTTCATCGCATTCCTCTTTCTTGAGAAGTTGTGGCCGCCTCGGAAGAAGCGGCCACGGGTATGGGTTATTTCACCGGGCAAACGCCATTTGGCTGTCCCGAGCAGCCAAGCTGGCCCGGGCCCGTATGGTGGCTGTTCCGCCCGCTGTTGGCGGGTTGAACGTAGGGGAATGTTGTTCTGAATCCTGTCCCCTTCGTGTTGACTCCGTCGCCTAGAGGTGCACCGTACTTCACGGGGTCGACGAGTATGCCGATGACCGCGCGGGAGGCAATGTCCACCACATCATCAATCGGTCGACGGCCTTGCGGGAATCCGGCAAGATCGCCAGCCAGGAAGCCAAGACGCTTCTGACTGTCCACCGGCGTCGGCGGAATCCCGGTGTTGAGCCGCAGCAAATCGGCAATCGGACCTGTGTCGCTGGCGGTGCATCCGGGACAGATCGGCGGCATGTACTGCACCAGCGGGAGCAGGTCAGTACGAGGCGCCGGCGGAATTGGAATGTTCAGAACTGAAGAGTAGATATGCGCCAGCAGAGGATCGAGGAAGAAGCTGGCGAACTGGCTATCGTGTGCAGGATCGGAGACGCTGAACAGATCCTTCGATCCGGTTCCGATGATCAGTTCATTAATCAGCGAGTTGCCTTCCCGGTTCACCTGCCGCCAGGAACCATCTCCGCTCACGGTTCCGTTGCCACGACGGACGGTGATGCGTTGGCGATCGGTTTCTCCGTAAGTTCCGATGACGGCCTGCTTCTCACTCGCGCTATGCATCTTTCCGTCTACGGTCAGCATGGTGATCGGGACTTCCAGCACGATCGAGTTCACGTTGAATCCCGCGACTGCGTCGGGTGCATAGTTGTGCTTGTCGTCGGCATCTACTTTCGTGCTGAGAATCCCCCCAACGTTCATACGGAAGTTGAAAGAATCAAAGGCTGCGCCGAGATCGATGTAGAAAGGATCGTTAACGGTTCCCGCAAAGACGCGAAGGTCATTGCCGAGTTCATAGATACCCTGGTTGAACAACTCGTCGTAGTCCGGCATGGTAAGCGGACCAACGTTGGAAGGCACCGCGTAAAGAGTTTTCCCATCCGTCAAGTCTGTGGCAACACCGTTTTTGATCATGGTGACGGTGTAGGTCTGGCGCAGACTCAAGCCTTCTGAGCCCGGTCCGTCCAAAGAAGTGATCGGTGGAATTCCGGCAATTCCGCCCACAAACCCGGTGAAAACTCCGGGTTGTCGGATTTCTGTTTTGAAGCGAAAAACAAATTGGATGTCGGCTTTTCCGCTCTGATCGTTGTCCACGTTCATGACGTAGCGGACATTGGGGTCAAAGGGAAAGTAGTTGGGTCCATTCGACGGCTCGAGAAAACCGTCGACGTTGAGAATCATGGTCACGCGGTCAGGATGATCGTAACTGACGAACGCGTACCAGTCGGTTACATCCGCGCTGTGGTCCAGCGCGGAGATAGGCGCTTCGCGATGGCTGGAGGCGAACACGCTGGCCGGAGCCAACACCATCAGCGCCAGGACGAAGGCCACAAAAGAATTCAGTCGTTTCATTGTTGTCCTCTTGGATGGGAGTTGATCGACGGTCTCCGATCGCGAGATTTACCGTGCTGCGCGGCGCCACGCAGCGACGGGGCGATTGGTTTCCGTCTTCGAATTGAAATACGCGGCAACTCCGAATTTGGATTTTCAGCTCACTTGGATTTTCATGTTGTATTTCACATGAAACATTCTTCGCGAGGTGGGAAATCCAGAGTCCCTGTGTGTGCGTATATACAGATCGCCCTGTTGCGGGAAGCAGCGTTCCAGCTTTTTCCGTCGAGGATGGAGCCAAGCCGATGGCGCCTTCGATGTTCTGGTAGCATGGTGGGCATCGGGGACTCGTCCGGCTGTCAATTGAACCGAAGATGAGCGGTTGTGGCTTGTGTTAGCGAGGCGAGCCGCACGCTACCTCGTCCGTTGAAGAATCGCACCAGAGATTCGGCCCAATCCGAAGGTGATTATTCACCGTAATTAGAAGGGAAGAGATAATTCGCTTGTCCGGCGCCGCCTCCAACCTGGCCTCGTCCGACGCGGCGCTGCTGCTGTCGTCGATTCGCTCGGGCGACGAGCGCGCGATGGCGGAGCTTTATGACCGCTATTCTTCCGTTGTTTATTCGGTGGCTCTGCGGGTACTGGGGGACACGGCGGCGGCCGAAGATATTCTTCAGGATGTCTTCATGCAGCTCTGGCGCACTCCTGACGCATTCGACGCCACGCGCGGCAGCTTTCCTGGCTGGCTCGCGGTGATCGCTCGCAACCGCGCGATTGACGCAATGCGAAAACGTCGTCCGGAAAGCGATATCAGCGAAATCGTCGTCTCCATTGAGCCCGATCTTGCTGGCGGCATGGAATGGAGCCGCGCACTCGAAAAGATTCGAAGTGCGCTTGCCAGCATGTCATTCCCTCAGCGCTCCGCTCTGGAAATGTCATTCTTCGAGGGACTCACGCATGCCGAGATCGCGGCGAAGACCGGTGAGCCACTGGGGACGATTAAGACTCGTATTCGCGCTGCACTGGTAACTTTGCGCAAGGCCTTCAATCTATGAACGTGCACGAACAATTCGCGGAGGATCTCTCGCTGTACGCGCTCGGAGCGCTGCAGGGACAGGAGCGGGAGGCCATTGAAAAGCATTTGGAGGAATGCTCCGCCTGCCGCCAGGAACTGCAGAAACTACATGGGGATCTGGCTCTATTGGCTTTCTCAACCATCGGGCCGCGGCCTCCTGTACGTTCTCGCGCCCGACTCATGGCCGCCATCGCGAGCGATTCGCGGCGGGCCAAGCCCGTCAAGCGAACCCGTTGGATCTGGTGGAACACGCTGGGGTGGGCCACGGCGGTGGCCGCCCTCATGATTGGAGTTTTACTGCGACAGCAGAACTCCGATTTGCGGCGACGTGTGAATGAACTCGAAACTAGTTCGTCACGGCAGAATCAGCAGTTACTCGAGGCAAAGCAACTGTTGGCAACATTAACCGCTCCGGATGCCATACACTTTACGCTCGTTGCAGGAAATTCTCCTCCTCAACCACAAGGAAGGGCGATTTACGTTCCCCGGAGTGGTACGCTCGTGTTCCTGGCCAACAATCTGCCGCCAATCCCACCGCAAAAGGCCTATGAACTCTGGCTCATCCCCACAACCGGGGCTCCCGTTCCAGCGGGTCTCTTTAAGCCTGACGCGCACGGCGCTGCCGCCGTAATCCGTCCGCCACTCCCTGCCGGTGTGGAGGCCAAGACGTTTGCGATCACAATTGAGCCTGAGGCAGGATCTTCCGCGCCGACGTCACAACCCATCATGATCGGGTTGGGCGGCTAAGACCAAACGGGTTGTTTTTGTTGGAAGACTGACCTTCCGTGGGCCGTTACATCTACCCTAGATCTCTGAGAAAACGACAAAACCATCCGGCTGTCGTCCTCTCGATCACAGAGAGCCTCGATCGTTCTAGTTTGGTGGCAGAGACAGGATGCGGAGCTTGCCGATAGTCGGAGAGTCGCTAGCCTTGATCGCATTGCAAGCACCGAATGCGGAGCACCGGATCATGAAGGTTGCCACAACTCGATGGGATTGCCCTCAGGGTCATGCAGGCGAGCAAAGCGCCCGTTGGGATACGATTGCGGGTCAATCTTAACCTCAATTCCTGCCGTGCGTAGCTGGGCTACCATTTTGTCGAGATCGCGTACCCGAAAGTTCACCATCCAGACCTTATGAGGATCTCCGAAGTATCCACTCGTTTCAGGAAAGGGACTGAAGACAGTCGGTCCGGCCTCTTGCTGCCAAACGGGGGAGTCGTAGCTCGTTGGCGTGAGGGAGATTCCTAAGTGCTGCAGGTACCAGCGCCCCAAAGCCCCCGGATCGTGAGCTCGGAAGAACAACCCTCCAATCCCCGCTACTTTTTCCATTTCCGTTTTCCCCATTTCGTGTTTAGCGGCTGCCTCAGCAGTCGCAGCAGGGTTCGCTGGTGGGGCGGGGTTCTGCACCGCGAAGGCGAATCGATTCCGAAGCGGAACGACGCTGAGAGCATAGGAAAGGATCTGAAGTAGCCGGCGCCTCTGGACGGTCATCCTATACTCCTGCCGAGACTTCCTGAGAGTTCATCTACTATAGCTGAGCCGATAGAGCGCTTATCTTAAGGAACAAGATAGGGCACAAATCCATGTGTCTTGGTTTCCAGACGATATACGGATGTGGTGGCAGTAATGTACAGGGTGTGGTAATCCTTATCCCCCCATGTGAGGTTAGCGGGCTGCTCCGGCATGGCAATCGTTCCCAGGTGATGGCCAGCGGCGTCCCAGATCCAGATACCTTTGGGCCCGGTA
>JASHPL010000027.1 GCA_030038125.1 Candidatus Sulfotelmatobacter sp. | reverse complement strand
CCGAATCTGCGAAACGCAACAATTGATTTGGCAGTTTGAAGGACCGCGGCCTGAGGGTACGCCGCATCAATTCTTTGAGTCTTTTGCGAGCCCGTGCTGATTGAGCCTTGACAGTACCTGTGGGCACTCCCAAAATCTGTGCGGTTTCCCGGATCGATAGGCCGTCAATATCGCGCAGCTGAAATGTCCTGCGCAGAGTTGGCGAAAGCTGCCTGTGTAAACGAGTCAAGCGAGCCTTTAGCTCGGAATCTATAAATTCATGCTCGGGACTAGGCCGGTGATCTGCTAGCCGCTCGGATAATGAAACGGCTTGCACTTCTCCGCTATAGTCGTCGAGGGGCACGTGAACATGCCTTGGTCGCCGGCGTAGCTGCATTCGCGCGCAGTTAAGCAAGATCGTGGTCAGCCAGGTGGACATCTGGGCCTGTCCTCTGAACTGGTTCAGGTGGGTATAGGCGGCGAGCAGAGCATCCTGAACAGCATCCTCGGCGTCGGCCGCATTGCCGACGATCCGATATGCCCTCCTGTACAGAGGTGGCAGGTCACCGGCGAAAATCTCCTCCAGTTCCTGAGCCGCCTTCTCTTCCCCTCCAATTTCATTGCGCTCGTCCGCCGTGCCGTATGTTTTTCTGTTCTGCATGCTCTTTTTCTCCGGTCATCCGAAAGTCTTCCCAACCTGCGCATCGATTGTTTGCTATTCCGAACTTGAACCGCGGCCGTTTAATCACCTGCTCGTGCCCCTGAATTCTTGCTTACGCGTCGACTTAGTTGTTTCACCACATGCTTGGTAAACACGCCGCAACAACGGAATCTAATTCCTTGGCTTATCAGTTCGAGAATTACGTCCTCCCCCTCTCGACTGATGCCGGAGATATGTTGCATTTCGACGACCAATTCCCGGCCACGAAGATCTGATCTCGCCATTTTGCAGGCGCTTTTTAGCTCGGCTGCCCAGGGTGCGACGAGCTTTCCTTCGACTACCAGTCGACGCTGTCTGGCGTTATCAATGAGTGAAATTTTCAGCATTGCTTTTTTATGCTTTGGCAACAAAAGCAAGACGCGCTCCAAACCCACCGTCGGTTAAGTCGTTGAATTTTAAGGGGACGAATCGGCGCGAGTCGAAATGTAACGTCGAAGAAGTTGAAAACGTCAAAACTGTCGAAGCTATAGGATCAGGCTAGATTTAGAAAATGTACGAAGACGGTTGCTCAAGCATACTATTTGGCATAAATGCCAGATTTCTTCATTCGAGCTAACGCGTCGTGTGGTTTTTTCCCGGGCGGGGAGGCAGCACCATCAGCACCACCGACGCGGCCCTTGCATGCAGTGAGCCCTGCACGCTCTCATCACGCTGCCTTGTTTCATGCTCGCTAACAACATTTGTTGTGTCGCTATGGGTGTTCGTTCGTTCTTTAACAACTTTCTCAAATTTGGGATCGCCGAGGCGGGGTATGTTTGTCGTCTTGGTCCGCATCTCACCGATCGGAGGCTTCAGCGACAACGCCACGCGTGACACGCCCGCTCAATGAAGTTCCTCAGCGCACGAATATCTTTAGGCGTGTCCTAAGCCATGAACCCCCGCATAACCGCTCGGCACTGCTCTTGCCTAGGACGGAACTGCGCCGCTTCGCATTATGAAGAGGTACTGATCATGGCGGCGATGAACTTCCTTGCCGCCGCCGCTCCAGTTCCCAAGTCCGAGAAACGGACGTCGCAGAAATCAACTAAAGCATCGATCCATGAACGGGTTTAACTATGGCTACGGCACGGTTTGGTGAGTATTGGACTAGCCGTGGACTGCTCTGGAATGTATAGGTTTCTTTCGAAAAGTTCTGCCGATAGCGTCTCTGCCTAGAGTCATGTCTATTGACGTGTGTCGTCACTTTTAACATATTCGACACTTATACCCGACACAGGCTTGCACGTACTTCTAGTACTCAACTAGTTAGTCGAGTCTGACATTTGGCAAGAAGCGTGCCTTGTCAACAATGAATGGGACGGAGATGCCAACTGGGGATTGGGGCCGTGGTTCGGATAGAACCCGTCTCGCTAGAGCCGCGAAATGCGAATTCTTGTTGGTCTCCTGGGGAGTCACTCGCGTCGAGGAGATGGCAATGACGCGACGAGTAACGATGTTCGCGCTTGCCCTTGGGCTGTGGGTTACGTGTGCTTTTGCCCAGAGTACAGAGCAGCCAAGCGGAACTGTTCAGGGCGTAGTTTTCACCGTGGATCGGGAGGGAGGACGCTTGGTTGTTGCTGGGGCGAAGATTAGTTTGGATGGTCCCACTCACATTGAAGCTCAAAGCGACAACGGGGGTAAGTTCGCATTCAGGGCGGTTCCTGCTGGTCATTACACAATCATCGCAAACACTTCGGGGATGGCCGCAACACAAGGCGAAATTGTCACAGCAGGAACGGTTTTGCAGGTTCAGCTTGAAATGAAACTCCAAGCTGTGACGGACTCGACCACGGTAACTGCCAATGCAAATTCTGTGGACACAAAAGATGAGCCATCTGGGACGAATACCATCGGCGAGTCGGCAATCCGCAACATGCCCAACATCGACGAGCACTTCCAGAGCTTGCTGCCGCTGGTTCCGGGTGTGGTGCGCGGTCCTGATGGAAGGATCAACATGAAGGGGGCACGAGCCTCGCAGAATGGTTCGCTCGTAAATAGCTCGGATGTGACCGATCCAGCAACCGGCACAACCGCCATTAACATTCCGATCGACGTGGTTTCCTCGGTGCAGGTCCTCTCTACACCCTACGATCCGGAATACGGTAATTTCACCGGCGCCGTTTCGAATGTGGAGACACGCCCCGGAGATTTCAACAAGCTCCGCGTGTCGGCACAAAACCTGCTTCCCCGCCTACGAAGGATAGACGGTTCGGTCATGGGCATTGCCGCGTTTACTCCGCGGATAACATTCTCTGGCCCAGTTGTGAAAGACCGGGTTGCCTTCACGCAGTCCTTAGAGTATCGCTACGAACGCGACCCGGTGGACAGTTTGCCGCCCCTTCAAAGTTACAACCGCTCGGAAAACTTCAACTCGTACACGCAATTCGATGTCAACATCAGTCCGAAACAGACCGCGACGGCATCTTTCGCGATCTTTCCGCAACACCTCGACTACTACGGCTTGAACACGTTCACGCCGCAATCGAGTACGTCGGACTTAAATGAGCGTGGATATCAGGCGTACGTACAACACCGATACGTTACGGATTCCAACGATCTCCTCACATCGCAGGTGAGCTTCAGGAGGTTTGACGCTGATTTGGTCCCAAACAGCAGTACGCCGTATCAACTTCTGGTCGAGACGACCCAGGGCGGCTTTTTCAATCATCAGGACCGCGATACGACACGGACAGAATGGGGAGAGATCTTTCGTTCCCATCCCCACCATTTCTTCGGAACGCATGAACTTGACGCTGGGACGGATTTCTTCCACAACTCCGACGATGGCCGCCAGCAATTTCTTCCCGTGCAGATCTTTGGAGTCGCCGGGTATCCACTCGAGCAAATTCAATTCGGCCCACCTTCGACATTTTCCGTCGATCAGAACGAAATTGCATGGTTCGTGGGCGACAAGTGGACGGTTTCAAATCGCCTTACACTTGATTTGGGTCTTCGGTTCGATCGTGATTCAATCACGGACTCGGTGAATCCGGCTCCCAGAGCAGGGTTCATCCTGGCACTGACGGGTGACGGTAAAACCTTGTTAAAGGGCGGAGCTGGATTCTTCTATGACCGCATTCCTCTCAACATTCCGGCGTTTCCTTATTTGCCGCAACGCACAGTGAGTGAGTTGAACTCGGCAGGCGAGATTATCGATTCGACCGAGTACGCCAATGTCATCTCCGACGGGTTACGCAATCCACGCAGTGAGGTGTGGAACCTCGAAGTGGATCGTCAGGTCACGGGTCAATTCCTGGTTAGAGTGGCGTATCAGCAGCGCGATACGGTCTACGAATCTTTTCTGAACCCAGTTTCTGCTGGGGCTAACGGCACGCTAGGTTTGTATGACCATGGCAGCGATTTTTACAAAGAATTTCAAGTCACGGGGCGTTATCGCATTCGCCGCAGCACTCTCAATGCTTCGTATGTCCGATCGCGAGCCTACGGCGATCTGAATGATTTCAACCAATTCTTTGGGAACGATCCGCAGCCGGTGATTCAGCCGAATCAGCGTGGCCGGCTGAACTTTGACGCCCCCAATCGAATTCTGGCCTGGGGAGAAATCGCTGTGCCGTGGAAATTAACCTTCGCCCCCGTGCTCGATACTCACACCGGCTTTCCGTATTCAACCATCAATCAGTATCGCGATTTTATTGGACCCAGAAATGAATTGCAGTTCCCGCGATTCGTTTCGACCGATTTGCAAGTCTGGCGGGAAATCCGCCTGCCCATCAAAGAAAAGCACGCACGGATCGGATTTGGAGTTTTCAACCTTTTCAATCACCCCAATTACCGAGATGTACAGAATGATCTCGACAGTTACCGCTTCGGCCGGTTCTTCAACGGTGTAGCCCGGGGGTTCCACGGGAAATTCGTAATGGAGTTCTGAAAATGAAATTGACCGTCAAGAATGTTCTCTCCATCCTGGCAATCATGATTTCTGCATTTACGACTGCATCCGCACAAGCCAGCGATCCACTTCCATCCGCAGAAGATGTCGTCGCGAAGATGATGCAGTTCGATTCCGAGCGGCAATCTGAACTGACAGGATACACCGCCATTCGCCATTACGCCGCAGTGAACAACAGACGGCACGCGGAAATGGTCGTGCATGTCTCATGCGATAGCTCGGGCGCCAAAGAGTTCGCGATTGTTTCTGAAGAGGGTTCGGGCTCGATTCGCAAACACGTTTTCCACAAGCTCCTGAGCGAAGAGACCGAAGCCTCTCGACGCGGATCCCGAAAGAACACACGCCTCATACCGGACAACTACGAGTTTCGGATGGTGGGGCGGGAGAGTCTCGAGACAGGACCGGCGTACGTGCTGTCCGTCGTTCCAAAAACGCAGAACAAGTACCTGATCGATGGCAAAATTTGGGTAGACGCCAATGATTACTCGATCGTTCGAATCGAGGGGCAGCCTGCAAAAAATCCCTCCTTCTGGGTGCGCAGCGTTCACTTTGTTCATACGTATCAGAAGGTAGGTCCATTCTGGTTTGCATCTTCCACTCGCACCACCAGCGAAATCCGAATTTTTGGCGAATCGGAGTTAACAATCGACAATTCCGATTACACCTTGAATCCCGCTAGCGACCGCATAGCTGCCGCCAATGCGAGGCTTGTGCGATGAGGAAAGGTCACCTCATTGCGGCCGTTGTAGCACTGCCGCTGTTCGCCTGGGTAATCGCTCATGTTGGGCTCTCAACCCTGTTGCTGCAACTGAAGGCAATGCGCCTTGCCGTGCCGATCGTTCTGACTCTCAGTGTTCTCCGGCTATTCCTCCAAAGCATCGCTTGGTCGGTTTCACTCGACGGCGAACATGTGTCAGTCGACATCGCGAAGTTGATGGGAGTACGGCTTGCCTCTCAGTCCATGGGATACCTTACCGTCCTCGGTCCCGTTATTTCCGAGCCCATGAAAATCAAGCTTCTTGGCACACCAGCCGAGCCAACGATCACTGCCACTTTACTCGACGACGGTGTGTACTGGTTCACCTCGACGCTGCTCGCAATCCTTGGAGTAATCAGTCTCCCATTAGTGGCAGCGCATGGCGCACGCTACCATGCGATTCCGGCCGTTCTATCGCTAGGGGGGATGGTCTTTCTAATCGTGCGCCGCAATCCAATACTTTCGGTGTTGGTACGTACCCTTGGCAAGCATGCCCCATCCTGGCTTGCACGAGCCGAGAAATTGGAAGCGGCCATTCGAAGCCGTCGCGTTCATGACCATGCGCTGGTCAGTCGAATGTTATGGATCGACGTGGCCTGCCAGGTACTGATCGCTTCCGAAGTCGTGGTGGTTTTGTGGTCGCTGCATTTACCTATTCATTTTTTCACGGTTATTGCCATTGACGGAGTCACGCGTGCGTTGAAGTTGCTGAGTGGATGGATTCCCGCCCGGCTCGGCTCAGACGAGGGCGGCGCCATTTCGGCATTTGCTTTGACCGGTTTTTCACCACTGCTCGGCCTGTCACTCGCACTTACCCGCCGTGTCCGCGATCTGCTGTGGGCGCTGATTGGCATCGCCTGGTTTGCCTGGAATTCACATGCGCTAGGTGGTCGAGAAAAAGGCTCACCTGGCGTGACCGGAACACTCCTGAAGGAGATTGAAGGATGCAGGCAGTTATAGCGATTCCAGAATTCTTTGCTCTGGTAAGTGAGAAGAAGGCAGCGGAACTGCTGCTACGTCCGATTGCCGGTGTTCCCCTTGTAATGAGAACGGTGGTCACTGCGGCCCGCGCTGGAGCGAATGACATTCTCTTGATCTGTCCAGCAGGTCTAAATACGCAGATCGTGCAGCAGCTGGTGCAGAGTGCGGCCCAGTATGGGATTGATATTAGGGTCATTCAACTGGCAGATTTCGATCCGCGTGCTACTTCAGGATGGTCCGCGCTAGAAGCTCATCTCCGTCAACAATTCCTCTGGCTGCCCTGGAACTGGGTTACCACAAGACATTTTCTTGCTCAAGTGGCACTAACCGATATTCAGTCGGTCAACTGGTCCAAACCTGCGTACACGACTTTGCCTGAGGTGAGCCGCGACAATTCCTTTACTGCTCTCTCCCATTTTGAAGGCGTCGCGGTCACCTCGCCAGAATGCGTCGCGAGTGCCGAGCAGTTTCTGGTTGCTCACTCGGGTAAAGTACTCGACGGCATTCACACGTCTTTCAATCGCCGCCTCTGTCGCCCATTCGTGAGAATGCTCTCTCATACCTCAGTTACTCCGAACGCTGTCACGTTCGGTGGAATCGCTGTCTCTGTTGTTTCGGCCATCGCTTTTGCGCGGGGGACGTACTGGTGGTCGGTACTGGGCGCGCTGCTTTTTTACATCGCGGGACTCTTCGATGAAATGGATGGTATGTTGGCCCGGCTCAAGTTCGCGGAATCACCGCGTGGGACTTATCTCGAAGGCTTTGCCGACGGACTCAGCTATTTGCTGCTCTTTACGGGCATCACGATCGGGGTGTATCGACATTATGGCCGGATCGCAATTTTCATAGGCATTGCACTACTCGTAGGTGCCGTTCTTGCATTGGTTACTACTTCGTTACAGCGGAAGAGGGCCACCTCGGTGGATCGGCCCAATGAATATCTTGGCAATTTCTACCAGTTGCTTGAGAAAGACTCAGGGAACTGGATTTCTCGCGTCGTTCGGCAGGTTCAGGCTTTTCAAAGAAGAGGAATATTAATTTATTACATCGTCCTTTTTACCGTTCTTGGGCTGCTGCCACTCCTATTCTTCCTCGCAACCCTCGGAGCCCATCTTACCTGGATCTTGACGCTCTATTTCAACCGCAGGTTCTTCACCCAGTCTCAGGCCGATGTGAAATCGACTGTAAGCACGTTCAAGGAGGCGTTATGAGAGCGGTGATTTTGGCCGCAGGCAGGGGTACGCGGATTCGCTCCGTACACGGAGAACATCCGAAGTGCCTGATCGAGGTCGACAGCACCACGATTCTGGATCATCAACTTGACGCTCTATCGATAGTTGGAATCAACGATGTCGCGATTGTTGTCGGATACGAGAAGGAACAAATCATCACCCACATAAATGCCAGAACACTTCAGACGCAAAAGATTCATTTCATCGAAAATCCGGCATTCGCGATCACGAATAACATTTATTCGCTCTGGCTCGCTTTTGATTGGCTGCGCGGTGACAGTTTCATTGTTCTTAACGCTGACGTCATCTTCGACTCCGAAATTCTGGACCTCGCCGTATGCCCACATGGGCCGATCTCGATGATCGTGGATCCCTTGTGGCGGGATGAGACGATGAAAGTCATTATCCGCGACGACCACGTAATCAAGATGAGCAAAAAGATTTCACGAGAAGAGTTCAGCGGCACTTATATCGGCATTACCGTTTTTTCCAACTCTATACAGGACAGATTTTTCCGTAAAATGGAAGACGTGATCACGGCTGGCTGCGTGCACGAATTCTTCAATGTTGTGGTGCAGGACCTGGCGAACGAGGGAGTTCCTATCGGCTATACGAGCACTGATGGATTGCCCTGGGCCGAAATCGATGATCCAGTCGATTTGATGTTTGCCCAGCAGAGTGTGTTTCCGCAACTCACAACCGCGGTAATTTGAACATGGCGGCGAGCGACATCATGGCCGAGAACTTCGCACCTGCACGGTGGCTCTCCTGGCCGCGCAGTCCCATTCGAATTGTGGATTGGAACATCGACCGTGGCTTACAGCTTCGATCAATCGTAGACTTTCTCGGCGATTCGAATGCGGATGTTTTTGTTCTTCAGGAAGTCGACGTTAATGCGCGACGAACTCATCGCCTGAATATCGCCCAGGAGATTGCCCGAAAGCTACGGTTGAACTATGTTTTCGGACGTGAATTTGTAGAGCTGACCCAGGGGTCCAAAACCAGTCCTGCCTACCATGGCCAAGCCACCCTCTCACGGTGGAAAATCTCTAACTCGCGCATCATTCATTTCAAGCGACAGTCCGACTTCTGGGAGCCGCGCTGGTACAAGCCCAAGCTGCAAACCTTTCAGGAGCGGCTTGGGGGTAGAATCGCCCTGGCTGCCGAGATTAGTATCCAAGGGGTCTCGATTATCTCGTACAACCTTCACTTGGAGAGCCGTTCGAATGATGAACTGCGCATTGCTCAGTTGAACGAGGTCTTACTGGATTCGGGGGTTTACGATTCCGCACAGCTGGTTGTCGTCGCAGGGGACCTGAACCTGAATGCTTCCAAGTCTGCGATAGCCGACGTACTCGCACGCGCCGGATTCCGGGATGTCGTGCCAACCTCTCGTGTGCCCACCACGCCCGCGCGCCATGTGCTCGAAGCCGGTCGACACATCGACTGGGCTTTCGTACGTGGTCCAGTCGAGGCGGACGCCGGAAAAGTCCACCGGTCCGTCAGAGGTTCTGATCATTACCCGATCTCATTTGAGTTGTGTAGTCGAAGTGGAGGAACAAGTTAGCCCAAGGAGTAGGAACATGAAAACGAAATTAATTCTGATTATCATCCTCACGATTGTCATTTCAGTCTTTAGCTCCGCCCAGACGTCATCGGGAGCTGATAGTGCTCCGACTAACCCCGCCGTAGCGCCCGGTGCACTCGTACCCGACCCAGGTTCCACAAACGCGCCGGCTAGCCCTGGATCTGCAGGAGCAAAAGAAGCCTCGCGGGAGTATCAGGCCGTGATGGTTGCCATCACTCAGAATTTCTCGGCAAACCTTACCGGCATCGCTGAAGCTGTGCAACAAGGAAAAATTAGCAGCGAGGAGGGCAAAAACGCAAGCACCGAGCAATATCTCATCGCGCAGATGCAATTCCAGCTGCTTAGCGCATGGCACCAGATGGACGAGCAGGATTCGGCCAAAGTTCCTGCACTTGATGATAAGGGCGAAAGTCCTTCAACTGACGATAACCAGATCGTGCTGGTAGAGCTTCCGTTTTCGTCGTTTGAACTCACGGAGCCAGTAGCTGAACACTTGGGATTGACACAATCACAGAAGGAAGCGATCCAGCAACTAATGACGCGTGAACGCCACCACATGGAACCTTTGATGGAGCAATTG
>JASHPL010000254.1 GCA_030038125.1 Candidatus Sulfotelmatobacter sp. | reverse complement strand
CGAATCTGAGGAGCCCGGGGCTGCTACCGAAGAGGCTAAGATTGAAGAAGCGTCTTCGGTTGGGCACGCTACCCGCACAGACAAGACTGACGAAACCATCGAAGAGATCCGTTTCTACATCGCGCATGGAATGCCCGAGCAGGCCATGGCAACCTTCGCCAGGCTTCAGACCCTTACCCGCGACAAGGCGAAACTGGCGGACATTCGCGCTGAAGTGGATGCTGCGGTGGAGGCGGCCTCGCAGCAAAAAGCCGCGGAGTCAGGGTCGGAACAACCGTCTGCTGAGGAAGTCTCCGTCGAGGAACTCACAGCTGACGATATCCCGTCCGCCCAGCTGACGGAGGTTTCTGCGGACGAAGCAGCCGTGGAAGAGGCCTCGGATGATACGCAAACGCCAGTTGTGGCGGAACAAGTCGCAGAGCAACAAGAGGAAGAAAGAGCTCCGGCTGCGCCGGAAGTCCCCTCTGCGCAGCCTCGAGGCAAGCATGGCGTTTTGAGCGAATTTGTTTCCGACCTGGAGTCGGCGTTAGGTGACACTTTCCTGCCGGGAACAGGGGCAAAGCCTGCGGCTCCCGCCGGTTTCCGGCAAGGCAGAAGGGCGGCCGAGAAGAAGTCTGTGCCCGCTGCACCCACCGAAGAGGTCGTTCATGCCGAAACCAGCGCTCCGGCATTGGGCGAGTTCGTGGCCGATATCGAAGCATCACTGGGCGAGGATTTCCTGAAAGCCGCTCCTGTGCCAGAGGCGCCCGTTACAACCGCGGCCAGCGCCAAGCCGAATGCCGCATCAGCCCCGAGCAAGGGCAAGCCGACGCCGGCTCCGGTGGCCGAGAGTCCGAAAATAGAAGTGCCTCTTGCGGCTGGCGCTGCCGCCTCCGCGACGACGGCCTCTCATGTAGCGTCCTCGCCCCAGCCGAGCGCCTCGGTCGCGTGGGCCACACCGAAGATGGGGCCGCCCATCGTGCCTGCCGCGCCTGTCGCTGCCTCTCCCGCGCCTGCTCCTGCCGTTTCCAAGGAGTCTCCCTTCGGAGATGATGCGGGCGTGGACCTCGCGGAGATGTTTGGCGAACTCAAGCAGGATCTCGAGGCGGGCGTCGCCGCATCCGAGGAAGACCCTGAAACGCACTACAATCTCGGAATCGCCTTCCGGGAAATGGGCCTGCTCGACGAGGCCATTGGGGAACTTCAGAAAGCGAGCCAATCATTCGATCGCGGGCGTCCCTTCCCGCAAATCATGCAAACTTATACCTGGCTGGCACAGTGCTTCCTGGAGAAAGGCGTTCCCGAAGCTGCAGTACGCTGGTATGACAAAGCGCTAAGCATTCCCACCATCGATGGCGAAACTCGGGTTGCGCTCAATTACGAACTGGCTTCCGCCTACGAATCGGCCGGTGATAAATCGTCTGCCCTCAAGCACTTCATGGATGTTTACGGCAACAATATCGACTACCGCGACGTCTCCGAGCGCATCAAAGCCCTGAAGTCGTAAAATAACCGGATGGGCGTTGCCCCGAATCTTTCTCGCCTGACTTTTGTCCGAGAGCATTGCTTCCTCACCGCAGCATCCGCAGGAGGGATTGAGCGGGTTCGCGCGGGCTCAGGGGTATATCCGAAATGAGCGATCCAACCCCGATGAGTGTCCCTGGCAAGAGCGGCGAAAACGTGCCTCCGCAGACGGATCGGCCCACTGCATTGCTGGATCACCCCGACCAGCCCCGTCCGTTGGTGGAATCCGGCCGGATGCAGCTGTGGGCGCATCGCCTGTCTGTTTTTCTTTTTGTTCTGATCAGCGCCGTAGCCGGAGTGTTGCTGATCATTCTTCCGTGGACCCCGGAATGGACCGATAACACCCTTCTGCTTTCTTATCCTGGCGTGCGCATGGTGGTTTCCAGTGGCTTCTTCCGTGGGGTCTGCAGTGGTCTGGGGTTGCTTGATATCTGGATTGGCTTCTGGGAGGCTCTCCACTACCACGAGCATCAATAGTTCAAGCTCGGGCATGCGTTTTTCGCAAGCCGCGTCTGAAGTATTCTGATATTTTCCGGGGGGTATGGGGGAAGGCACCATGTCGGCGCATCCCACCGCGTTCCGGCGTTTGAAATGTGAGTTCGCATGACAGACAAGCTCAAAGCCGCTCCCGTCGCCTATCAGAATGAACCTTTTCTCGACAGCCCCGATGGCCGCATTTTGCGTATTCTCGCTGAATACCAGGAGCCGCTCGCCCGCTTTCGCCGTGAGCAGATCCAGGACACGGTCGTGTTTTTCGGGTCAGCGCGCTTTCAGGGACAAAAAGATGCGGCTCAGGCTCTGACCGAGGTCGAGAACAACCATGCCGGTCTCTCTGAAGCCAGGCTCAAACAAGATATGAAGCGCGCCCATGCCGGCATTGACATGGCCCGCTACTACGAAGACGCTCGCCGGCTCGCCTATCTGCTCACCAAGTGGTCGATTAATATTCCCGCACGCCGGCATCGTTTCGTGGTTACCACCGGTGGAGGGCCCGGGATCATGGAAGCAGCCAACCTCGGCGCGCACGAAGCGGGAGGCAAGAGCATCGGGCTCAACATTCAGCTTCCTTTCGAGCAGCACCCGAATCCCTACGTCACGCCGTCGTTGAACTTCCAGTTCCATTATTTCTTCATGCGCAAGTTCTGGTTCGCGTATCTGGCTAAGGCGCTCGTAATCTTCCCTGGCGGCTTCGGGACCATGGATGAACTGTTTGAAATTCTGACTCTGGCGCAAACCGATAAGCTGGCGAAGAAAATTCTGGTCATCATTTACGGCAGTGAATACTGGCATCGCATCATCAATTTTCAAGCCTTCGTCGATGCGGGGGCGGTTGCGCAGGAAGACCTGAACCTGTTTAAGGTTGTCGATTCGGCCGATGACGCCTTTGAACACCTTCGCGAGGGCCTCACGAAATATCATCTCGGCGGCACTCCAAAAAAGGAACGTGAAGTCCTGCCGGAGATCGCAAAGACGAGGCCGTAGATGTGTTAAGCACGTGGAACGTCCGCGTCCGGTTGTCCGGCCAGGCTTGCGGGGGTGCAGAGGCTGGCGGCTGAAAGCTGATGGCTGAAACCTGCATTTTGTTCTACATCACCGACCGCACCGCTTTAGCCCCGGATGAACCGAGCCGCCGCCAGCGGCTGCTCGACAAAATTGCCGATGCCGCACGTGCCAGAGTCGATTACGTCCAACTCCGCGAAAAGGACCTGCCGGCCCACCAACTCGAAGGCCTGGCACAAGAAGCCGTTCGTATTGTCCGTGAAGCAAACAAAGTGGCCACTGGTGAGCGTCAACCGATAACTGCCCTGCTGATCAATTCGCGAACCGACATCGCTCTCGCCGTAGGAGCAGACGGGGTCCACCTCCGGTCCGATGACATCTCTCCGCAAGAAGTCAGAAAAATGTGGCGCTCCGCAGCAGGTATGCGTGGCGCGGAGGCCCACGCCCGCGAACCGGTAATTGGAGTGTCCTGTCACTTGCCGGACGAAGTCACGCAAACCGTCCGCTACGGGGCCAGCTTCGCAGTTTTCGCACCTGTTTTCGAAAAAAAAGATTCGCCTAAAGCCAAGCCAGCCGGCCTCGCTCGGCTCGAACAAGCCTGCCGCGCCCCGATTCCCGTGCTCGCTCTCGGAGGAGTCAATCTGGAAAATGTGCAAGCCTGTCTTAAAGCTGGCGCCGCAGGCATCGCCGCGATCCGCCTGTTCCAGGAACACGACGTAGCCGACGTGGTCAGCCGACTGCGGCATATGTAACTGTTGGAGTGTCCGGTCCTTCCCACGATTGGGAGCTTGGTTTGGCTTTTGATCGCCCTTCTGCAGTTTAAGCCGGTGATTTAAACTGACAGCGAATGTCCTTATCGATCGCTCAAGTAGCATCCGTCGAGCTGGTGCAGCCGACGCTGGTCCGCATTCCGGAAGGCTGGTTCCTGATGGGTTCAGACACGGGTCAGGACTGCGAACGCCCGCTTCACCGCGTTTGGATTGATGGCTTTTTGCTCGCTGCCACACAGGTTACGAATGCCGAATACGGCCACTTCCTTCGTGCCACATTGTCGCAATCGCCTCCGTTTTGGGAGGATTCGAACTTCAAGCATCCGCAGCAGCCAGTCGCGGCCGTTTCCTGGTTTGAAGCGATTCGCTATTGCGAATGGCTGTCGTCGCGAACAGGACGAGGTTATCGCTTGCCCACGGAAGCCGAATGGGAGCGCGCCGCGCGTGCCGGCCTCGAGCAAAAACAATTTTCCTGGGGTGATGAGCCAGCGCAATCTTTGCCTGATTATTCATCGCGATGGCAGACTGGTCCCGAGCCGGTTGCACGCTACGCTCCCAACGCGTTCGGAATTTACAACATCGGCGACAATGTCCACGAATGGTGCGGTGACTGGTACGATCCGAGTTATTACGCCGTTTCGCCGGAGCGCAATCCGCGGGGTCCGCAGCACAGTGCGATGAAGCCGCCGCGCAAGTCTTCCCGGGGGGGCTCCTGGCGCCACCACATCAAAGTGGCGCGATGCTCGGCGCGATCGAGCATTCCACCGGATTTTCAATATGCCGATTACGGATTTCGAGTCGCATGTGATTGGTAATTGTGTATTTTGCAATTTGAAAAACTCGGGTCGGGGCCGCGGTTTTGAAATTACAAAATTAGCGATTTCTAGATCACAAAATCAATCCCATGTTTCGTCCCGATCTCCTCCGAAATAAACGCGTCCTTATCAGCGGCGGCGGCACTGGCCTGGGCAAAGGCATGTCCGCGCGCTTCCTCGATCTCGGAGCGACGGTCTACATTTGTGGCCGTCGGGAAGAGGTTCTGAAGGAAACGGCTGCAGAACTATCGGCGAAGGGCGCAATCCATGCATTTCCCTGCGACGTGCGTAGTCTTGACGCTGTGGAAAACATGATGGAGAAGATCTGGAGCGAAGGCCCGCTCGATATCCTGGTCAACAACGCCGCCGGCAATTTCATCGCCCGCACGGAAGATCTCTCCCCGCGCGCATTCGAATCCGTCATCGGAATTGTTCTCATGGGAACTCTGCACTGCACCCTGGCTTGCGGTCGTCGATGGCTGAAATCTGGCCATCACGGCACGGTTCTCAGCATCTCTGCTACGTATGCTCCTGTGGGATCCGCGTACGTGGTTCCCTCGGCGATTTCGAAAGCCGGTGTCGAGGCCCTCACCCGCAGTCTGGCGGTAGAGTGGGGGAATCGTGGCATTCGAATGAACGCCATCGCACCCGGCCCGATTCCTACACAGGGAGCGTTTTCGCGGGTTCTGCCACGTCCTGAGCTCGAAACCGTCGCTCTCGACCGCAACCCACTGCACCGCTTCGGCACGGTCGAAGAGTTGGCTAATCTCGCCGCTTTTCTCGTCAGCGACGGTTCCGGCTACATCAACGGCGAAGTCATTCGCATGGACGGCGGCGAATTTCTGCAAGGTGCCGGAGAGTTCAGCAACCTGGGAAGAATTCTCAAAGACGAGGATTGGCAAGCGCTCAAACCGCGCAAGCAACCGAGCTAAGATCGCCTATTCTTTCGTGAAATGGGCCCGGTCGCTATCGTCCGAGCTGCATCTGAGGGACTATCGCTGCTCTTTCGGCGGCAACACCAGCCATTTCAGCAAGAGGTTCACAATACTCAGCAGGATCGCTCCCACGAAGGCTGCGACGAATCCACGCACCCGAAATCCCGGAACTACCGCGGAGGCAAGCTCCAGCATGAGAGCATTAATGACAAACCAGAAGAGACCGAGGGTGATCAAAGTCAGTGGGAAGGTTACGATCTTAAGAACCAGACCGATGGTGGCATTAATGAAGCCGATCGCGAGAGCCGCAATCAGAGCGGCGACGGGACCGCGCACCGAAATTCCGGGCACGATTTGCGCCACAATCCACACGGCAAGTGCGCCTAGCACCCAGCTGATCAGCAAGCGCATCCCATTCCTCCGTTGTGGAACACTATATCCCTCACGCAACTCATTGTCATTCCTGGGATTCGCAGTCAATATGCACGGGTCGCTGGCGAAGGGAACATTTTTCGTGCGTTGAGCGTACTATCAAGCGGAAAGAGATCTCGATATGTTCACTTTTTTGCTGTGGTGCATTCTGTTCGTTCTTTGCTGGCCTCTGGCGCTGCTCGCCCTTGTGCTGTATCCCATTGTGTGGCTGCTTCTGCTGCCCTTCCGCATTGTCGGCGTCGCCGTCCACGGCGTCCTGGAAGTCATCTATCTCGCAATCACTCTACCCTTCCGGCTGCTGGCTGCTCCGTTTCGCATTTAATCCTCGCCCGCGGCGCCGCGGTCTACGTACGCCTCGCAACTCTGCACTAAAATGGGGGTTGCCCAACGACGACTGCCATGTCTCTCACCTTGACCGACAATGAATGCCGTGTGCTCGGCTGTTTGATAGAAAAGGACATCACCACCCCGGATTACTATCCGCTTTCTCTCAATGCTCTCGTCAATGCTTGCAATCAGAAAAACAATCGCGACCCAGTCATGGCTCTCGACGAAGCCTCCGTCCGTCAGGCCTTGGCGACTCTGCAGGAAAAGCGCATGGCCGGTCCAGCCAGCGGCGCCGATAGCCGCGTCGCGAAATTTGAGCATCGCCTGCAGGAAGTATTCAACTTCGATCGGCGCGAAATTGCGATAGTCTGCGTGCTCCTGCTTCGCGGAGCGCAGACTCCCGGCGAGCTTCGTGGGCGCACCGACCGCATGTATCACTTCGAAGGCCTCGATGACGTTGTTTCGACTCTTGATCGACTCGCACAACGCGAAACACCGCTCGTTTGCATCCTTCCGCGCCAGCCCGGGACAAAAGAATCGCGCTACATGCACCTGTTTTCCGGTGAGCCGCTAGAAGGCAGCGTCGCAGGGGCACTCCTGCCCGCGATGGAAGTATCTGCGATTCCGACTTCCGCAGGTAATGATCGGCTCTCGCGTTTGGAAAACGAAGTCGCTCAGCTGCGCCATGAGCTCAGCGAAGTTCAACAACAACTCGCTGCCTTTCGCAAACAATTCGAATGAACAGCCGGCAGCCTGCTCTGAGTGCCGATTTGCCTCGGCCCACTAAATTAAAATGAAAATGGGTGCCCCCCTTCTCGCCGGTTTTTGCGAGAAGTGATCTACGACCGCGCTTAGTCGAAGGGCGCACGCAAGCAAAGTGAGCATTCGATCGCCGCGCAAAACCCATCCAGTAGGTGTAGGCTGATAAGAATACTATTGCAGCCGGAGGAACTGATGCGTCGCCGCGAATTCCTCGTTCGTTCTGTCAGTGCCGCAGGAGCGGCCTGGTTCTTCCCCAAGTCGATCCTCAGTGCGCTCGCCGAACAAACGCTCGCCAAGAAATTCGCAGCATCCGACACAGTCTCCCTGGGCAGCACCGGCATCAAGACCAGCCGGTTAGCCATGGGCACGGGCACGGTTGGCTCCGGACACCACTCCCACCAGACCGCACTCGGCATCCAAGGCCTCTCTGACCTCTTGCTCAACGGATACGATCATGGCTTGCGCTTTTTCGACTCGGCCGATTCTTATGGAAGCCATCCTCATGTCGCCGAGGCGTTGAAGCATGTGCCGCGTGACAAAGTCACCTTGCTGACAAAGTCCTGGGCGCGGGACGCTGCCGGCATGCGCACCGATCTTGATCGCTTCCGCCGCGAACTGGGCACCGATTACCTCGACGTCTGCCTCATGCACTGCCTGACCGAAGGCGATTGGACCGACCGCTACCGCGCTGCGATGGACGTGCTCTCCGAGGCGAAGCAGAAGGGAATCATTCGCGCGCATGGCTGCTCATGCCACAGCATCGAAGCATTGCGCGCCGCGGCGAAATCTCCTTGGGTGGAAATTGATCTTGCTCGCATCAATCCCGTCGGCGCATATATGGATGCTGATCCCCCAACCGTGCTCAGTGTTTTGAAAGAAATGAAAGCCTCGGGAAAGGCCGTTGTAGGCATGAAGATCCTGGGCCAGGGCACATTGCGCAATCGTCAGGACGAAGCCATTAAATATGCCTTGTCACAGGGTGTGCTCGATGCCTTCACCATTGGCGCCGAAAACAAACAGGAGCAGGAGGATTTGATTCAACGGATCGCCGCGGCCTGACGGCATGCTGATACAGGGTCAATGTCGGTTCTGCGAGGGTTCCGGAAAATGTAAGGAGTGTGATGGTAGCGGTATCAATCCTCACCTGCATTCTGCAATTCCCAAGTGTCCGCAATGTTCTGGAACAGGCGTGTGTCCGGAATGTGGGGGTACTGGCAAGTCTCCACTGACCCGCCCTCGTAAGCGCAGCCAAAAAGTGCTCTTCACGGGTGGGCCAAAGCTTCCTGCTTAGCTCTCCATCACCTTTAACTCCGGGCTCACGATAAGTTCCGCCTCGGTGACCTTTTGCACGTCCTCAGCCGTCAATCCAGGTGCAACTTCCTCGAGAAGCAATCCCTGTTTTGTGACCCGGATGTATGCCATCTCCGTTGCAATCGTGTGGACAACATGAACCCCAGTCAACGGCAGAGTGCATTTCTTCAGAATCTTGGGCGTACCTTCGCGGGTCGTGTGTTCCATCGCCACCACCACCCGCCGCGCTCCTGCCACCAGGTCCATAGCGCCACCCATCCCCTTCACCATTTTTCCGGGAATCATCCAATTCGCAATGCTGCCTGTCTCGTCGACCTCCATCGCCCCCAGCACGCTCAAATCAATGTGCCCGCCGCGAATCATGGCGAAAGAATCAGCACTGGAAAAATAAGCTGTACCCGGCAACTCGCTCACGGTTTCCTTGCCCGCGTTGATAAGGTCGGGGTCCTCCTGCCCCTCGATGGGGTACGGTCCCATGCCGAGCATTCCGTTCTCCGATTGCAGAGTAACTTCAATCCCGGCCGGCACATAATTGGCGATCAGAGTCGGCATACCGATGCCAAGGTTTACGTAAAATCCATCGCACAGTTCGCGGGCAATCCGCCTCACAATGCGTTCGCGTTTGTCGAGATCTTTGCTGGGCTTGTTCATGGATTGGTTGGAGGTCGTTAGTGGTTAGTCATCGGTCATTAGTTATGTGTTGTCGTTATGTCGTTACGTTGCTAACGACCAACGACTAATGGAGAACAGCTGCCTTCCTGACCGTCCTTTTTTCAATTCGATGCTCGTACACTTCCCCCTGAAAAATTCGGCTCACATAAATCGATGGCGTGTGGATTTGATCGGGCTCTAACTGGCCGATTTCCACAAGATGCTCGACCTCCGCGATGGTAATTTTCGCTGCTGCCGCCATCATGGGATTGAAATTCCGCGCCGTCTTGCGGTAGATCAGATTCCCCTTGCGGTCTCCTTTCCACGCCTTGACGAAAGCGAAATCCGCGGTCAGGCCGCGCTCCATCAGGTAAGTGCGGCCATCGAATACTCTCGTTTCTTTCCCCTCCGCCACAATCGTGCCCACGCCAGTCGGTGTGTAAAACGCCGGAATTCCCGCGCCGCCCGCGCGAATTCGCTCGGAAAATGTTCCTTGCGGGACTAAATCCAGTTTGATTTTTCCCTTCAGAACCATCTCTTCCAGCAGCTTGTTCTCGCCAACATACGTGCCAATGTGATGAATGATCTGCCCCGCCGCCAGCAGCAGGCCATTGCCCGCCCCGTCGACGCCAGCATTGTTGCTGATGGTAGTCAGATTCTTTGTGCCTCGGCGCACCAGCGCCCGAATCAGGTTTTCGGGCGTGCCGCACAGGCCGAAGCCACCTATCATCACGGTCGCACCGTCGAAGAGGTCGCGAATCGCGTCATCCGCGTTGGCCACAACTTTGTTCATCGGCTCAGAATTCTAAATGACTTTCACTACGGAGGCACAGAGGTTCCGAGGATCGCTGTTGTTCGTTCTCACCTAGGATCTATAGGTGACCGGATCGTTTTGTTCAATCAAGAATTAAGGTATTCTGCACGCCGCCCTGGTCGGTCGGGTTATTTTCTTCTCGTCGGCACCCTCCGCAGCGCATGCGCCCGTTCGAATTCTTCCGCCAACCCTCGCGTTGCCAGATTCTCGCGAATGTGTGCCAGCCGCTGCTCCAACTTGCATAGAGCGTCTTCCAGATTCTTCTTGTTGGTAAGGGCGATGTCGCGCCACATTGAGTAAGGACTCGCCGAAATCCGTGTCATCTCCTGCAACGCCCGGCCGCCCGCCGGCAACAGCGGAGCCTCGGCGCCAAACTCCTCAACCAGCGTCGCCGCCAGAGCCGTCGAGATCATCTGCGGAAGATGGCTGATCCACGCGCAAATCCGGTCGTGTTCCGCCGCCGGCAGCATGACGATATGCGCTCCGATCTGGTCGATCCAGCCGGCGAACTCAACGAAAAGACCTTCGTTCAGATCTTGTCCCGGCAGCGGTGTCAGAAACCAAATTGCGTTCCTAAACAAATCGGGGTCCGCATAATCTACCCCACTTAACTCCTTTCCAGCCATAGGATGGCCCGCCAAAAACCGTTTTCCCGCACTTCGGCCGAATACTCGGGCCGCTTCTTCGGTCACCCCCGACTTCGTGCTACCAACATCGGTGAGCAGAGATTTCGCAGGCAGCACCCGTCCAACGCGTTCGATCAGATCGATAATTGCCAGCACAGGCGTCGCCAGCACCACGAGCTGGCTCCCGCGCACGGCGTCTCCGGGATTGGAGGTTCCTTCATCAATCGCACCTCGCTTGCGCGCCCTCTCGATCGTCGACGCACGATCGCACCCGATGATCCGACCGGGGAATTTGTGCTTGCGCAGCGCCAGCCCGAGCGACCCACCAACCAGGCCCGTCCCGATGATCGTAATTTGCCGAATGGACACTTTCCTTCACCGCCGAGAATGCAGAGAGCCCAGAGAAAGGGCATTGTAATCCAGAGCGCTCGGCGGATAGGAAGCGAATTAGTATTTGCAGGAATAGAGGGAGGTAAGACTCGGCGTCCTCAGCGCTGTCCGCGGTAAGAGCTTTTCAGATTTTTCTTCCCACTGCGGGCGCGATGATGCGCAGCTCATCCATCAACTTGGCGAACTGCTCGGGAAAGAGCGATTGCGCTCCATCGGATAGGGCTTTGTCGGGATCGCAATGCACTTCGATCAGCAGTGCATCCGCACCCGCCGCCACGGCCGCCCGTGCCATGGGCGCAACTTTATCGCGCCGCCCCGTTCCGTGCGAAGGATCGGCAGTCATCGGCAAATGCGACAGCTTATGAATGATTGGGATCGCCGAAATGTCCATGGTGTTTCGCGTGTAGGTTTCGAACGTCCGAATGCCGCGTTCGCATAGAATCACATCGTAATTCCCACCGGCCATGATATATTCCGCCGAAAGCAGCAACTCTTCCAGGGTGGCAGCGATGCCTCGCTTCAGCAGTACCGGTTTGCGCACTTTCCCTAATTCGCGCAGCAAATTGAAATTCTGCATATTGCGAGCGCCCACCTGCAGAATGTCGACGTAGGGCGCCATCAGCGCAATCTGCGAAATCTCCATCACTTCGCTGATCACCAGCAGGCTGAATTTCTTGCCTGCCTCGGCCAGCAACTTGAGTGCTTCCTCGCCGTGCCCCTGAAACGAATAGGGAGAACTCCGTGGCTTGAATGCGCCTCCCCGCAGCACTTTTGCGCCCGCCTTGGCCACGGCCTCGGCAGTCGTAAACAACTGCTCGCGCGATTCTACCGAACACGGACCCGCCATCACAATCACTTCATTGCCGCCCACTCCGATGCCATTCGCCAGCTTCACGATCGTGCCTTCCGGACGAAAACTTCGCCCAGCTAACTTGTAAGGCGAACTGATGCGATGCACTTCCTGCACACCGGGAAGAAGTTCCAGGATGCGAATATCGAAATCGATGCCCGATCCGACTGCGCCGAGCACGGTCATCCGCGCTCCAGTCGAGCGGTGAACCTCGAACCCCATCTTGACCAGGTGCTCGATGACCTGCTGAATTTGTGGCTCGTCCGCGCCTTCCTGCATTGCGACAATCATAAGAATCCTTCAGCGACAAGTCCGGGGTCGAAAGTCCAGAGGCGTTAGGGAAACTGAAGCCCTTGACTCAGGACTCGCAACTCGGGACTTATTAATCATTCACTTCCGAATCGATTTCGGTCTCGGCTTCGGAGGGCTCGATACCTGTCACGATCTCCTCCTTCTGAATATTTCGCATGACGTCAATGATGCGCTCATAAATCCGCACCAGATCTCGCCCGGGCAACGGACCTCGATTTGCCTGCTGCACATTCTCAAACACCAACCGCTCACGATCGGGCTCATAAATCGGAAGCGATGTATCACGCTTCAGACGTCCGATCTCCACCGCCGCCCGTGCTCGCTCGCTAAGCAGAGCCACCAGCTTTCGATCCAGCTCGTCAATCTTCTTACGCCAGTCTTCGATATCCATGGACACCAGCTGTCAGCTCTCACTTTCAGCTATCAGTCAAATCTCAAATCCCGGCTCTCCATCCTCGTCTCGCGTTTTCTGCGAGACTGGGTGGAATTTTGACTTCTCTTTCCTCAAGACAAGGGGTGTTCCACTTCTAGCCGATGTTGCCAGAAACTGGGCATCTCGACGGCGGATACACTAACCGGCAGTGGTTGATAGCTGACGGCTGTCAATGGTCAGCCTTCTCACAAATGCTTCCACCGCTGCAGCCTCGCTTCCCGGATTGCGTTCGATGGTCTCCACAATCGCGCTTCCCACAACCACTGCATCGGCAAACTCACCGACTTCGGCAAACTGCTCCGCGTTGGAAATCCCAAAGCCCACCGCGATGGGGAGCTTCGTCACGCGCCGCAACCGCTTCACCAGTTTGCGAGCATCTTCGGCCAGCTGCTGCCGCTGTCCGGTAACTCCGGTCCGCGACACCGCGTAGACAAACCCGCGCGAGGCCTTGGCAATCCGTTTTAGTCGCTCGTCGGGGCTCGTTGGCGCAGCCAGAAACACCGGAGCCAGATCATGTTCATGCATCGCGCACAAATATTCGCTCGCCTCTTCTACCGGCAAATCGGTCACCAGCGCGCCATCCACTCCCGCAGCGCGTGCGACCTTGCAGAATTTCTCCATTCCCATGCGCAGAATGGGATTGAGATAAGAAAAAATAATCAATCCTGTGGATTGCGCCTGCTGTCGAATCTCCGCTGCCAGCGTCAGCACCTCTGCTAAAGAGGTTCCATTCTTCAGTGCCCGCTCGCTCGCCCGCTGGATCACCGGGCCGTCAGCTACGGGATCGCTAAACGGTACACCCAGTTCAATGACGTCGGCGCTGGCCTCAATCGCGGCCTGGACGATCTCACGTGTGGTGGCGAGATCAGGATCGCCACACGTGACATACGCAACCAGACCCGGCTTGTTGTAGAAAACTAAGGGCATCCCTCTGTGCCCTCTGTCCTGAAAATAGCGGCGTCATCCCAAATGCCCGCGTCTTCACCAGCGGGCCGAGGGATCTCGTGCGCCCAATCCTGAACTTGTTCCGCCATTTCCATTTTTCTCGGTGTGGGGTTCCTTTCACCCCATTTGTGACTTCTTTTTATTGCAATTTCAAATTTTCGCGCAAAATCCCAACATCCTTATCTCCACGTCCGGAGACATTCACGATGACGATGTCCGACTTCTTCATGCGCGGCGCTCGCTTGATGACTTCAGCGACCGCGTGCGCTGATTCCAGTGCCGGAATGACTCCCTCTGTGCGCGCCAGCAAAGTCGTTGCTTCCAGTGCCTCGGCATCCGAAGCGGGAACATACTCTGCCCGCCCTGAGTCCCGCAAAGCCGCGTGCTCCGGCCCTATCGAAGGATAGTCGAGTCCCGCAGAGACCGAATGCGTCGTGGCAATCTGCCCAGCCGCGTCCTGGAGAACATAGGAATACGTTCCCTGCAAGACTCCGGGAGACCCTCCGCGAAAGCGCGCGGCATGATCCCCCAGCGCCTGGCCTCGGCCGCCGGCTTCGACACCAATCAGCCGAACATTCTTGTTGTTAAGGAAGTCGTAGAAAATACCAATCGAATTCGAACCCCCGCCGACGCAGGCGATGATCGCTGCAGGAAGCTTGCCTTCGGCTTTCAGTATCTGCGCCCGCGCCTCGCGCCCGATCACGCGATGAAAATCCCGCACCATCGTGGGATACGGATGTGCTCCCAGCACGCTGCCCAACAAATAGTGTGTCGTTCGCACATTCGTGACCCAGTCGCGCATGGCTTCGTTGATGGCATCTTTCAACGTGCGCGAACCCGAATGGACACCGCGCACGTCGGCCCCCAGGAGGCGCATACGAAAAACATTCAATTCCTGCCGTCGCATGTCTTCGGTGCCCATGTAGACGACACACTCGAATCCAAACAGCGCACAGACCGTCGCCGTGGCCACGCCGTGCTGACCCGCTCCCGTCTCAGCGATGACCCGATGCTTGCCCATGCGCTCAACGAGCAGCGCCTGCCCGAGGCAGTTATTGATCTTGTGCGCCCCGGTATGCAGCAAATCCTCGCGCTTCAAATAGATCTTTGCCCCGCGCAGCTTATCCGTCAGCCGCCGTGCAAAAAACAATGGCGTGGGGCGACCGGCATAGGTTTTCAGCAGCCCGTCCAACCTCGCCTGAAATTTCTTGTCGCGCCGCGCCTTCTCATACTCGCGCTCCAGTTCGTCGAGGGCGGCCATGAGTGTTTCAGGAACATATCGTCCGCCGTAGACACCAAACCGTCCGGGCTCATGTGCCGTGGAGTTGCCCTCAGCGACCGTCGAATTGGCCGCCGGCCGCGCTATATTGCCCCGTCTTTGTCCCCGCGCACTTTGCGGGGATAGGAACCTTGAATGCCCCATCCTAGGCTCGCCGCTTTTGGCCGAGACTAGGGTGGGAATTTTGACTTTCGTAGCTTGTGTGACTGAACTCATCCCTATCCCGCCTTCAGATCTATCTCGCGCACCGCTCGCACAAACGCCCGCACCTTCTCCGGATCTTTCTTCCCCGGTGAAGCCTCCACGCCGGAAGCCACATCCACTCCCCAAGGGTTCAACGTCCGAATCGCCTGGCCGACATTCTCCGCCTTGAGCCCGCCAGCCACCACTAGTTTCCCGTCCGCAAGTCCTGCCATCATTCGCCAGTCGAAGGTCTCGCCTGTCCCACCCGGACAATCAGAATTGCCCGAGTCGATGAGTGCTGCCACCACCTTCTCGTGTGCGCTATTCTCCAAGTGGAAGCCTGAGATTTCGTCTTGAGCGATCAATCCCGTTGAAATCGCCGGAATCACTCGAAACGGAAAATCTTTGAAGAACTCATCCGTCAATGCAAGGGAGCCTCGCGGATAAATCTGAGCGATGGTTAATCCGCACCGCCTTATCGCGTCCGCAATACCTTCAGAGGGCCCTCCCACGAACACTCCCACCTTCTCCACACCCTCCGGCAGCTTCTTCACAATGTCTCGCGCGGTTTCCACGCTCACGCACCTCGGACTCTTCTCATAAAACACGAATCCCACGGCGTCCGCGCCCGCCTCGACCGCGACCAGCGCATCCTCCAAATTCGTTATCCCGCAAATCTTGACCCAAGTCATAAAACAGTGGCGCCGCCGGTTGTCAGTAGGCAATAAAATCTTGGTTCCTATGCAGAGCGCTGCCAGCGATCTTGCGAGAAGTCGAGAATTTCTATGTGCTACTCGGCACCCGGTACTCGGTGCTCGCAACTCGAAGTAACTCCCTCAATGCCTCACCCGGATGCACTGCCCGCATCAGCGACTCGCCAATCAAAACCGCATCATATCCAGCGGCTCGCAAGCGTGCGATTTCTTCGCCCGAATGAATTCCACTTTCCGCAACGCGCACCACGCCTGACGGAAATTTCTCGGCCAGGCGAAACGCGGTCTCAAGATCGACCTGAAATGTCCGCAAATCGCGCGTGTTCACGCCGATCAGATCGCAGCCTGCATCGATGGCGCGCTGCAACTCATTGCCATCATGTATCTCACACAGTACGTCCAGACCATGCCGGCACGCTGCGGAAGCGAGCGTGCACAAGTCTTTCGACGTCAGCGCCGCCACAATCAGCAACACCGCATCGGAACAATTCGCCCGAGCTTCCAGAATCTGAAATTCGTCGACGATGAAATCCTTCCGCAGGCAAGGAATGTTCGCTGCGCTCGAAGCCTCTCGCAGATTCGCCAGAGAGCCTTGAAAGAATTGCTCGTCGGTCAGTACGGAAAGTGCCGCTGCTCCGGCATCCTCCAATTCCCGCGCCAAATCTGCAGGATGAAACTCATTTCGAATTACGCCCTTCGAGGGCGATGCCTTCTTCAGTTCTGCGATGACCGCGATCCCATCCTGTGGGTTCCCCAATTCTCGCTGGTGTTGGGAGAAGTGGCGGTTTTCCAGCGCTCGCCGAAATCCGCGCGGGATATGCCGTTCTGCCAGCCGCTCCAACTCGCGCAAATCGGTAACAGGCTTGGCCTTGGCTACCCGAGCCCGCGTCGCCGCCACGATCTGGTCTAGAACCGCAGCCATAAAGAATCCTTAGATTATACGGGACAGCGAGCTGCTCTTACCTTGCGGTAAGAACCGGATGCCGTTCTGATGTGCAGCGGAATCGAAGGTTATGCGGTCGGCGAGAAATCAGGACATAGAAGCGCTGATCTCGGCAGCCAAGGAGTTTTCCGGGCCGGGGGCTCTGGTGCCGACCGCAATGCGGCGCTATTCCGCTGGTGCCTTGAAAATGGCCTTAGAGTTGTCCAACCGATGACATTGATGACCATCAGTCTTTACAACGAACCGGCAGGCGCGTACTTGCCGTCGATCCTGTTTTGATGCACGCTGAATATCGAAACATTGAGAAAAGCTTTGTTGCTTCAATCACCGTTTCTGCGGCCACGTAATTCGTCATCGAGGAAGCTCACGCTAGCGTGACATAACCGCGGCGCAGGCTGCCCTTCATTCCGTTCGCAGCGCCTGCATTGGATGGATGCGCGACGCCCTCCATGCCGGAACCAGGCAGGCCAGAGACGCCACAATTAGCAGCGATGCGGATACCGACGTGAAGATTGCCGGATCGAGAGGCCGGGTTCCGTAGAGCATCGACTCGATCAGGCGTACCGCTCCCATGCTGGCGGCCAGGCCAAGCGTGAGCCCATAGAGCGCGGGACGCAGGCCGTCGCCCAGCAGCAGGCGTAGAACCTCCTTGCGTTGTGCGCCGAGTGCCATGCGAACGCCGATCTCGCTCGTGCGCTGCGTCGTTAAATAGGAGAGAACTCCATATAAACCTACCGACGCCAATAACAACGACAGCACTGCGAAGCCAAGCACCAGGCTGGCGCTGAGGCTGGCATTGCCCAATGACTGTTCGATGATCTGCTGCATGGAGAGTACATCGTGAACGGGCAACTGCGGATCGAGTTCTGCAAGCAGCTTCTGGACGGGGACGGAAAGTGCCAGTGGGTCGGACGCAGTGTGCACCGCCAGAGTAAAGCCCATATCATTGGTCCCGCTCAGAAGAGGGAAGTACATCGTCGCTTTGCCTGGCTTGCCGACTTGATACAGCATGTCGCCGACAACCCCGACAACTTCGTAATCGGCATTAAAGGCCAGCACGTGGAGATGCTTGCCAACCGGATTTTCCCCAGGGAAATATTGCTGCGCCAAATCGTGGCTGATGATAACCGTCTTCGGCTGACCGAGGCGATCGTGGCTTGAAAAAAGGCGCCCGCTTAGCAGTGGAATCTCGAGGGCGCTGAAGTATCCGGGGTCGGCGGTCCGGATGAGCGCGTCGGGCAGCACCGTGCCGGGCGTAATCGGAGGATGCTCGGGAACGGTGAAAACATTGTCACCCCCGTATCCTGCTCCGGGCACCGTCGATCCCAGAGCCGCGGCGCGTACTCCAGGCATGCCCCGTACCCGCTCCAGAAGGGTTTCGTTGAATGCATTGATCTTCTCGGGAGTATCATACTTCTTTGTCGGAAGGCTGTAGCCCATGGTGAGCACCCTGTCCGTGACACAGCCCACATCGGTCGTGCGCAGCCGCCAGAAACTCTTGAGCAGAAGGCCGGCGGCGATTAATAGAACCACGGTCGTGGCGATCTCTACCGTAAGCAGCGACTTGCGCAAAGCAGTGCGCGCCTGGCTGCCCGCCACGGTGCGCGAGGAAGCCTGCAGCGCCGGAATCGCGCTCTTGCTTGTCGATGAGATCGCCGGCAGAAGGCCTGCGAGCAGGGCGGCTAGCAAAACAAGCGCACATGCAAACCCCAGTACCAGGCCGTCAACATGGATATTCTGCGCACTGGGAAGATCACTCCACGTGCTTACCAGCCACTTCGTTGCCGCAAGCGATAAGAGTATTCCGACCACACCGCCCGCAATCGAGACGAGCAGGCTCTCGATGAGCTGTACGCGAATCAATGTGATCCGCCGCGCTCCCAGCGCACTGCATATTGCGATTTCCTTCTGTCGCGCCGCCGATCTCGCCACCATCAGATTGGCGACGTTGAGACAGCCGATCAGCAGCATGCATAAGACAGCGCATAATAGGATGATTAATGGCTTCTGCACATCTTGTGCGAGGTCCTGAACGAGAGTCCGCGATGCCACGTCCTCGGCGACCGGTGCATTCAGGTTCTGCATGTGCAACTGATACTGCACCGCCCCCACCTGGCTCAGAGCGCTGGACAGGCTGACATCGGCCCTCAGGCGCGCTACCACATGACCGAAGTGATAGTCATGATGCGCGAGGGTCTCCGGGGGCAACCCTGATGCATATGGAACCCATACCTGTACCTCCGCGTCGGGATAGGTGAACCACTTGGGAAGCACGCCGACCACTGTGTATGGCTTCCCATCGAGATGGATCTGCCTGCCGACAATTGACGGGTTGCCACCGAACCGGCGCTCGAAGATACTCCACGTAAGAATGACGGCGTCTCCATCCGGGCGATCTTCGCTTTCGGTAAACGTGCGTCCGATGGCGACGTTCACGCCCAGCATGGGAAACAGATTCCAGCTCCCTCCGCGCGCCTGCACCAGTTCCGGCAATTCCCCGCGCTCGCCCGTCAGGTTGAATTGCCAATACCGCCAGGCAGCCATATCTTCGAAGCCATGGGTTTGCGCGCGCCAGTCGTAGTAGTCGGCGGGGGCAACAGGGTTGTAGTTGAACCCCTGCGCATTGATGCTGGGGTCGCGAAAATGCTCATAGATCATCACCAGCCGACCTGGATCGCGGAAGGGAAGCGGCCTGAGCAGAACAGAGCGTACGACGGTGAAGAGCGATGTAGTAGCGCCGATACACAACGCCATTACGATGATGGCGATCAGTGCAAAGCCAGGCGAGCGAAAGAGAGTGCGGACACTTATCCTAATGTCGCGAAAAAGATTATCCAGTGCGCTCCAACTCCAGACGGCTTGAGTTTGCTCGGAAATTAGAGTGCGATTGCCGAAAGCGCGTAGGGCGGCATGGCGGGCCTCGTCTGGAGACACGCCGCGTTCCCGCTGCTCTTCTTCTTCCAGATCAAGGTCGGATTGTAGTTCCCGCTCTACATCTGCATCGCGTTTCCTGATCTGCCACCATCGCATCTCAGCTCTCCTCAGCAGCCGGCCACATTACGCGCGCCACAGCTTCCGCCATGCGCTTCCATTTCGACTCTTCGACAAGGAGCTGTTTCTTACCTTTTTCCGTCAATCGGTAGTATTTGAACTCGCGATTGCGATCTGCGGCTATTTCCCATTTGGATGTGACCCATCCTCTTCGCTCCAGTCTGTGCAGGGCAGGGTAGAGCGAGCCGTGCTGCATCTGCAGGAAGTCATTCGTGGTTCTTTGAATGTGTTTGCCGATTTGGTGCCCATGCGCAGGGCCATATAGAAGAGTCCGCAAGATCAGCATGTCAAGGGTGCCTTGAAGAAGATCGGCCCGTTTCTGTGTTCCCTTTTCCATAGAAGACGCTCTACCCTCACTTCCGATTCGATGGTAGATATTCGACTATCAGAGCGTCAAGCGCCAGGATGATCTGGACCTTGCAGCCACGGTGTGCCGGCGGTTGACTGGGGCGGGAGAGAAAGGTTGCGGGGGCGCGTCCGAAATTGTGTCGCTTAGGGATGGCCGTGATAGCGATTATGGGGCAATTCCTAGCGATTCAACGTTTCCCTTTGCTGCCCTTTGCATCTCGGTGCGGCCTGCGGACTGTCCTGATTTTGCCGCTCGGTCCCCCGCCGCAGAAGAATTGATCGCGGCCATCGGATTCGAGGCCTGAAATGTAGACTCCGCTTGGCATCTCGAGCCGCTCCAGAACCTCTCCGGTTTGCGGGTTGATGCGTCGCAAATCGCTCTCCTCACCCTCCCAGGTGGCGTGCCACAACTCGCCGTCGACCCAGGTGACCCCAGTGACGAACCGGTTGGATTCGATAGTGCGAAGAATCGCGCCGGTGTTGGGATCGACCTGGTAGATCTTCCGGCCCCGATACTGTCCAACCCAGAGCGACCCTTCGGCCCACGTGAGCCCGGAGTCCCCGCCGTTGCCAGGCGCCGGAATGCTGGCGAGCACTCGTCCGGTCTTGGGATCGATCTTGTGAATGCGATTCTCCGCGATCTGAAACAGATGCTTTCCGTCGAAGGCGGTTCCAGCGTGGGCGGCAACATCAATCGAATGCTCGATGTTTCCGCTTGACGGATCGACGGCGTTCAACTTGTCCCCGGAAGCGAACCAGACATGCTCGCCGTCATAGCTGACTCCGTGTACTCTGTTGGCGCCGGGGAAGGGACCATATTCGCGGACGATTTCTGCTTTTGATCGATTCATATTCCCATCCTAGCCATCCAGCAGCGGGGTGGGGAGTAACAAAATCGTCGTGAATCCGGGCACGGGAGGGGTGATCCATCGGCGGGCTCGAGCCTGACCAAAGGATTGCACCTTGCCGGCGGCTGCAAGTGATTCAAGCGCTCGCTGTACCGTGCGCTGGCTGGCGCCAAGGGCAAGCGCCAAGGCGGAACTCGACCACGATTCACCGTCGGCGAGAAAAGCGAGAACGGATGCATGTTCCTCTTCGACGGGTCGCGCCAGCACGACAACCTTCTGCGCACCACGGGGCACAAGAGCAAAGCCTCGCTTGGTCGCGCTAATGGCGGCAAGCATGCGAAGTTTCTTACGCAGACGCCCGATTTCGACTCGCAAGCGAGCGCGATGCGATTCATCGACGAACCTTGCACCGAATGCACGAGCAAGGAGAACGTCTCTCGGCACATCTTCGGGCCACGCTTCGCCCAGCGCACGTGTAAGCGCAAATAATACCTGGCGCCTCGCGAGCGGAACGACAGTATTTGCATTCCGGACGGCATGACGGCAGGCATCCAGTACAAGCGCTCTCGATGCGAACAGCCCTTCAACTTCTTCGAGCCGGAGGAGTCGCTCTTCGCCGTGAACAATCAGGCGCGCCGCTGGGGTCTTGAGGATGCGGGATGCGCTTTCAACCTCGGCCGTCAGCGCAGGAATGTGTGCGCAGTGCGCGGCCTGCGCGGCCCGAGCCAGTGCAGCGCTCGCACCTTTCGTCTGGAGACGCCGCATCGCGATTCCCGCAACCACAAGCTCGTGAGCCGTTCGCAAAGCGGGGGGGAATACCCCGGGGTCGAGATCGGCAAGCATACGTTCGGCCTCGTCGAGCCGCCCGATCAAAAGCAGCCGGCGAACCTCGAGATACCGGGCAAATGCCGCGTTCAGCCGGTCTCCGCGTGCTTCGAGGGTAGTGCGAGCGGCGTCGAGCGTTTTCGGAGGCCAGCCCAAATCGCGCGAAGCGAGGGCGATTTCTGCTTCGGCCACGACACACCGCGCGCGAGCGACCGCTTCTTTCGCTCCGAACTTGCGAGCAGCACTTCGTAAGAGCTCCCTTGCACGCAGGAAATCGCCAAGCTGCGCCATCGCGATGCCGCGGAGTGCGAGCGCTGATGCATCGTCGCGCAGCGCCACACGTTTCAATGCACCGAGCGGATCACCCCCTGCAAGTGCGCGCGCTGCGGCCGTGATCAGCGAGTCCATCGGAATCCCGCCACACTTGTCACTCCCACCCCTTCGATGCCCCGCGCTAAATATAGCGCATGGCCACAAGGTCAAATCGGAAACGAAAACGAATGACAAAGAAACCCAAAGGAGAAGAGGCAATGACCACGCACAAGACTGGAACACAGGAAGAATGGTTGAAAGCACGAATCGAGCTGCTCAAAGCGGAGAAGGAACACACGCGGCGCGGCGACGAGTTAGCGCGCCTGCGGCAGGAACTGCCGTGGATCGCGATCAATAAAGGATATCGCTTCGACACCGACGAAGGGAGCGCATCACTGGCAGATCTGTTTCGCGGGCGATCTCAGCTTCTCGTTTACCACTTTATGTTTGGTCCCGACTACAAAGCTGGGTGTCCTTCCTGCTCGTCGATCGCGGACGGCTTCAACGGAATCGCCGTCCACCTGGCGAATCACGACGTAATGCTGTGGGCTGTTTCGCGCGCGCCGCTCGCGAAGTTGCAGGCATACAAGCAGCGCATGGCCTGGACGTTCCCGTGGGCATCTTCGGTGGGGGGCGATTTCAACTTCGACTTCAGCGTGTCGTTCACTGAGGAGGAACAGCAGGCGAAGGGCATTGAGTATAACTACCGGCGCGAGAAGCTCTTTCACTGGCGCCCGGAACAGGCGGGAGGCGGCGAGACAGCGGAGAAGCAGTTCGCGGCCACCTGTGGAACGGACGCGGCTACCTATGAACGCGAGCGGCCGGGAGTGAGTGCGTTCGCGCTGGAAAATGGAATTGTCTACCGCACCTATTCCGCGTATGCGCGCGGAGTGGATGGCATTTGGGGAATGTACCAGTGGTTGGATCGCGCTCCGAAAGGGCGCAACGAGACGGGCGTTTGGTGGAAGCGCCACGACGAGTACGGGAAGTGAGCGGGGCCGTGGTCTATCGACGCAACTGCAGCAGGGGAGGTCTGGAGCTATGGTTTCCGAGCGAGCTTCACAGCACACATTCTTCGGTGCATCAGCGCTGCTTTTTGCCGCGAGCGCAGCGCTGACGACAACCTGGTGCGGTTCGATGTCGGCCATGGGCGGAATGCCGATGCCCGGCGGTTGGAGGATGTCAATGACGTGGATGCGGATGCCCGGAGAGTCGTGGCCGGGCGCCGCGGCCTCGTTCCTGGGCATGTGGATCGTGATGATGACAGCAATGATGCTGCCATCCTTGCTTCCCATGTTGTGGCGATTCCGCTTGGCCATCCGCAGGACGAGCGAAACATGGCTGGGCTGCCTGACCGCGCTCGTGGGCCTGGGGTACTTCTTTGTGTGGACTGTGTTCGGGGTGGCCGTCTTTGTCGTGGGCAGCGTGCTGACAGAAATCGAGATGCGGCAGGCAACGCTGGCTCGAGCCGTTCCCATCGCGGCTGGACTGGTCGTCGTGATCGCGGGCGCACTGCAGTTCAGCGCATGGAAACAACATCACCTTGCCAGCTGCCGAGAACTGCCGGGATACGGTCGTACGTTCGCAGCAGATGCCGGGACGGCGTGGACCGAGGGCGTGCGATTCGGGTTTCACTGCGGGATCAGTTGCGCCAATCTGACAGTGATTCTTCTCGTGATTGGAGTCATGGACCTGCGCGCTATGGCGCTGGTGACTGTGGCTGTCACGGCCGAGCGTCTTGCGCCTGCTGGTGAACGCGTGATGTGGGCGATCGGAGCGGTCATCCTCGGGGCAGGTTTGTTCATGATCGTGCAAGCAAACGGACTCAGATGAGCCTCCCTCCTCCAAGGTCCTGTTCTTTGAGAGACGGCGGCGGGCTTCGCAAAACCGAACCTGCACCGTACGTGCGACTGTGTTGGCTCTCACTCAGAGCCTCCGCTGCCAGTCGGCTGGTTGACTTGCGTGCTTGTGGTCCCACTAGTTTGCGGAGGGCTCATGCCATCGGCGAGCAGGTAGTTCTGCAACTGGACAGCGGAAGTCCAGAGTTCACCGAGAACCCGGGCGTAACTGTCTTCCAGCTGGAAAAGCGTGCGTTGCGACACAATCACTTCGGGATAAGCGGCCGCCATATTGCGGTATTTGCCCAGATATAGTTCGTAAGCGCGCTGTGCGCGAGGGATAAGCTCGGTCCGGTATCTTTCCGCTTCCAGCTTGCTAGTCAGATACTGCTGCAACAGCGGCTGGGCTGTTTGAACGAGTTGAAGATTTACTCTTGCGACTTCTTCGCGCTCACGCTCAACCTGCGCTTTTGCTGCCTGAACATTGCCTTGGTTGCGATTGAAGATCGGAATCTGAATGCCTGCTGTAGCGAAAGATTGCACTCCGACCGGTTTCATGGCAGGTTCCAGAATCTCCTGATTCTGCTGAACACCAGCTCGAAGGGTGAGATCAGGGATCGCCTCGCGCTTGTCACGCGCCAATTCCGCTTCAGCACGACGAACCTTCTGTTGGACGCGCTTTATGCTTGGACTGTTCTGGAGCAGGTCGTCGAGATAACGGTCCGTATCAATGTCAGGAGGGTGATCCAGATCGCCATTCAACAATGCAATGGGCATATGCGGCTCGCCTGCGATGGCTGCCAGTTCCTCGTACGATTGAAGGTAGACGCGCTGCGACTTGGCGAATTCCAGCTTCGCCTGCTCGGCTTCGACTTCAGCCTGCAATACGTCTGGCGCATCCGCCTGTCCGACATTGGCCAGTTGATGAGCAGTCGTCGCCGCATCGATCGCAATAACCATCAACTTCTGCTGAACTTCAACGGCGCGAAGCTGTGCGAGCGCAGAGTAGAACTGGAGCTGAACTGCTCCGCGAACACTTAACTCCTGTTCCCGGACCCCAATTTCGTCCTCTTTCATTTGCTGTTCAAAGACGTTGCGCCGCCGTCCCAATTTGCCTCCCAGCACGATGTTCTGCTGCACAAACCCGCCTTGCTCCCCGCCACCAAAAGAACCGCCCCGAATTTGCTCACCCTGATAACCAAGTGACGGGTTCGGCCAGAGACCGGCTTGGCGGGCCAAACCCGCGGAGAGACGGGCAATTGCCTCAGCCTGCTTCAGAGTCGGATTATTCTTCAACGCCAGCGCCTCGAAATCATCGAGGCTCTGGACCGGCAGGGTTTTGGCCGCTTCGAGCAGATCCGGTACTGGGAGATTTGATCCTGTCTTCTGATCGGGGTTCTCTGGCTCCTGTACTCTCGATACGCCGGTCGTGATGTGCTGGGGACTATGCATTTCCATCTGCCCCATACCACACTGATCGTCTGGGTGCGATTGAGACGATTTTTGAATGCCAGGCATGCTCTGCCGCGCGTAAGTTTGCGCAAGAGCGCCGATCCCAAGGAGCAGCACAACGATTGCGGTTGTTATGGTTCTTTTCATTCGCTTCTCCTTGGGCTAGTGCTTCCTGCCGTGCACGTCCATTCCTGGCATGCTCGGCATCGATTGTTTTTCGTCTTGCCTGATTCGGCGCAGGACTTCGTCGTAGCGGTCGGGAGTCAGCACGCGAACGAAGGTCATCATTCCTTGCATGAATCCGCTCCAGCCCGCGGGTAGCCCGTAGTTCTCTGGCTTGTCGACCATCTCGTCCATCGCCATCATTGGGCCTTCCATGTAGGCGTCTTGCGGAAACCCAGGAACGGAATCCGCATTCGGCGCAATATTGCCGCTCTCATTGCTCATTTGCATGCGTTGCATCCCGGGCATGTCAGCCATTGCCTTTTGGCCGCCAGCGGGACCATTACTTGTGGGTTGATCATTCGTGGAACCGACACCCATGCCACGACCCAGGCTTGGGCCATAGTCGTCCCCCGCGGGAACGCCTGGCTCTCCGGTCAGCATGCCCATGCCGTTTTCCATGCTCACTCCTGTCGGCATGTTTCCACGCGGCAGTCGTGTCATCACGCCAACGTTGGACGACATCTGGTTCATCATGTGGTGGGGCAGGTGACAATGCAGCATCCAGCTCCCCGGGTTGTTCGCCACAAACTCGATATCTCGCGCCTGCGCGACGCCTACGAGCACCGTGTTGCCCGGATACCAGGCGCTCTCAGGAATCCGTCCACCCTCGGTTCCCGTTACCTGGAACGTGTGGCCGTGTAAATGGATCGGGTGATGGTCCATTCCGAGATTGATTAGTCGAATGCGTACGCGATCGCCAAGTCGAACAATTAAAGGTGTGATCGCGGGGCCGACTTTGCCATTCATCGTGAGCCAGTTGAATTCCATGTTCATAGAGTTAGGCACGACGTTGTTTGGCAGGACGGCATACTCTTGCAGCAGAATCACAAAATCCTTATCGACTGCCGGCCGATAGGACTCCTTCGGGTGCATAATGAACGCACCCAGCATTCCCATCATTTCCTGCATCGCCATGTGCGAGTGATAAAAGAAGGTTCCTGCCTGATGGAGAGTGAAGTCGTAGACATACCGTTCACCCGGCTTGATCGGTGATTGACTCACGCCGGGACCGCCATCTACGTCGTTCGGGATTTCGAAGCCGTGCCAGTGCATCGAGGTCGGTTCCGGCAGGTGGTTCTCAAGAATGACCCGAACGTGGTCGCCTTGATTGACCTGAATGGTTGGCCCAGGTGCGCTTCCGTTGAATCCCCAGAGGATCAGGCTTTTGTTCGGTGCAATCTGCTGTTTTAGTGGTTCGGCTGTGAGGTGAAAGACCTTTGTGCCGTTGTCGAGAGTGAAAGGCAGGTCTGGAACGTCCGGGGTGTGCACGACCTTCGCCGAATCGAAGTCGCACGGCTGATGGTTTTTGTTGACGCGACCGACACCGGGCTGAGTGCTTTGGGCAATTAATTCCGGCGCACGGAGAAAGCCGGCCCCGATCGCGAGTGCTCGCTGAAGAAATCTACGCCTGCTACTCATATTTGGTCCTTCCAGTTGATTGCTTCGGAAAGCAGCCAACATCTGCGAATGAAAAATCCGCGCAGCAGTGGCTCACGTTATTGCGTTCAGTAAGAAACGAGAAAGGAAAGGCTAGACGCGAAGAGGTACGGAGGCAGACTGAGAGGAGCTACTTGCTATTCGACAGAAATCGAACGGGCGAAGCGGAACAGAGATGGTAGGAGAACCACAGAGCGTGGCCGCAAGCAAGGATGGAGAAAACTCTAGCTGATACTGAGAAACAGCAGCAACAAACGCCTGGACCGGCTTAGCACTCAAACACGCGTTGCTATGACAGCTCAGACGACGGGCCTCGAATTGTTGTTCACATCGTTGGACCGAAATGTTGGCATCTGAGTCTTGCGTGACCATGTGCTCGTGATTCATGTGATGCACATGTGGACCGAGATGCGCGTGTGCCTTGTCGTGACAGAGGGGTACCCGATTGTCAACAGATCGGTTGCAACAGTCCCTGCACATCGCAGAAGCGATAGGGGCCCACAGAACCGAAAACAACACTACGAAGGCAATCGCTGCACGCATTTTTCAGTCGTTTAGTATAAGCAATCCTGTCAAGAAAAACCTTCCAGACAACGTCCGGGTAGATAAAGTGTATGAAGCGACTTTTGATGATGTCGTGCCGCAATGGAAACCGCACCAGAAGGGGTGTAGGCTGTAGTTACTGGGAATACAGTGTGCAAGGGTTATTTCTCCGGCTGCGAACCGGCGATGAGAATATCTATCAGTCTCCTGGCGCTTTATTGCCAGTCCAGGGCACGTGGTACGCTTCAAAGTGCCCGGGGCCCCTTCGAAGGATATTGCGACCTTTAGCGGTCTGAATCATCAAGTACTTTCAAAACAGTTCTCGCGCCAGGATCCAGGTGATAACCGTATGAGCACCGATACCATCCTGCGTCAAAGCAACAGCGAACGCTACGACGCCATCGTGCGAATTAGTGAAGCCCTTTGCACGAGCTGCGAGCCTGAGGAATTAGCGAAAAGCCTCGCAAATGAACTGGACCAGTTCCTGTATTTCGACCATCTGTACATGGTTGTATTAAAGGAGAATTCCAAAGAGATTGAATATCGGGTGCGCGGTAGGGGCGGTGTGCCTTTGCCGGATCTGCCTATGGAAGAGCTTCCGATTTGGGAAGCTATCGGCAGCCCGGATGGCGTCCGTATCGTCTATTGGGATGCCGAAGAGCGTTCTCCACGATTCAAGCGGTGGGTGAGGGAAATGGGTTTCGGCTCGGGAGTCAGTATACCCATGACGACCCCTAATCGGCGATTGGGTACTTTGGGAATCGCTCGCGACACAGCCTCACCATTCAGCGATGAAGACTTGGGCTTTCTCGGGTTGATCGCGCGTGTCGTCGCATTCGCACTGGATGACGGGTTGAATCTGAAGCGCGCGCAGGTGGCGCAGGCGCGCTTACAAAGTCAGAACGACCGGCTGCAGTTGCTTCTCGACCTGACCAATCGAATTACATCGAATCTTCAGTTTCGGGATCTGTTACGAGCGATCGCAGCAAATATTCGCGAGGTCATGCAATGTGACGCGGTTGGTGTTTCAATCTTGCAACCTGGTTCGGACAAAACGAAAATATGTACAGTCGACTTTCCTCGTGGCAAAGGCTTCATTAATGAAGAAGACATCCTCACAATCGGCGGGGCAGCTAAGCGCGTTCTAGAAACCTTGAGGCCGACTATCGTGAACCCGCTAGACCCGGGCGATTACAGTCCTGAAACATACGAGAAAGTAGTCGCGGAAGGTTTCACGAGCCAGGGCTTGATTCCCCTGGTGAATCGAGGTCGCGCGCTCGGATTCTTAACAATTGCGCGCACCACCGAGACTCTCTTTACGCCAGAGGAGCTTGAATTCCTTACCCGTGCAGCCGGCCAGATCGCCATCGCCATTGAAAACGCTTTGGCATATAAAGAGATTTCGGAGCTCAAAGACAAGCTTGCCCAAGAAAAGCTTTATCTCGAAGAAGAGATCCGGAGCGACATGAACTTTGAGAACATCGTCGGAAATAGTCCAACACTAAGGCATGTTCTCGAGTTGGTTGAGACTGTAGCTCCAAACGACTCGACGGTACTGCTGCTGGGCGAGACCGGTACCGGGAAAGAACTGATTGCACGCGCGATTCACGATCGCAGTCGTCGCGAAGACCGCACCTTCGTCAAGATGAACTGTGCCGCGATCCCCACCGGTCTTCTGGAAAGCGAATTATTCGGACATGAAAAGGGCGCGTTCACCGGTGCCATCGCGCAGAAAGTCGGGCGACTCGAACTGGCGGACCAGGGAACGCTCTTTTTGGATGAAGTGGGCGACATTCCGATCGAGATTCAGCCGAAGCTGCTGCGAGCACTGCAGGAACGAGAGTTCGAGCGTTTGGGCAGCACTCATACCCGCAAAGTGAATATACGGCTGGTAGCTGCAACAAATCGCGACCTGGAAGAGATGATTGCTAAGAAAGAATTCCGCAGCGATTTGTACTATCGCCTCAACGTATTTCCCATTCGCATACCGCCTCTGCGCGAACGCAAGGAAGACATTCCTCTGCTGGTGAGCTACTTCGTCCAGAAATTCGCGAAGCAGATGCAGAAGAGGATTGAGGCGATTTCTCCGGCCGTGATGAAAGGACTCGTCGCATCGGAATGGCCAGGCAACATCCGTGAACTGGAAAACTTTATCGAGCGCGCCGTGATCCTGACGCGGGGCAAGTCGCTCGAAGCCCCGCTCGGAGAACTTCGCAGAGCGGGCGCTCAGGAAACCGGTACGGTTGTGAAGGACTCAGGACAGCAAGACATCGCGCGCATTGTGAAGGAAACCCTTGATGCCCTCACTGGGAACAAGACGCCCGGATACGAGGGCGCGCAGAAGAAACGCGAGGAACGCGCTCAGAAGAAACGTGAAGAAATTGAGCGGGCTCTTACCGAAAGCCGGGGGCGCGTTGGCGGCGCCGAGGGAGCCGCCGCACTCCTGGGCGTTAATCGGACGACGCTTCTATCGCGCATCAGAAGGTTCGGCATTGATCCCGCAGATTACAGCTGAAGGGAAGCACCCTCGGGCAACTGGAATCTCGCGATTCGGGGCACTCGGATAACGGACCCTCCGGGGCTTCGCGGCCAGTTGAACCTAACTAGAATTCTGTCAAAGATCTTTTCCCTATCCTATTGCTGCCACCCACCTCCCAGGGACTGATAAAGCTGCACCAACGCTAACCTCTCGTTCAGTTGGGCTTGCACCAGGTTGAGTTCCGCTGAAAGGTAATTCGTTTCGGCGGTCAGCACTTGCAGGTAACTCGTTCCGCCGTTCTGATAAAGCACTTCAGACAGTTGATCGGTTCGCTGCGCCGCGCCGGTGAGCAGGTCCTGTTGTTCGCGGAATTCGCGATTCTTTTGCGAAGCGACAAGTGAATTGGAAACCTGTTCAAGGGCGTCCTGAACCGTTTGTTGGTAAGAGAGCACTGCTTCCTGCCAGTTCGCTCGGGCAAGCCGGAGTCCCGAGCTGAGCGCTCCACCTTGGAAGACGGGCTGACTTACGCTGAACGCCCCGTTCCAGGTCTCTGAGGGCTGTGTGATGAACTGGTGCAATGCGTTGCTCTCCAAGCCTCCCAATCCAGTGAGAGACAAGTTAGGAAAGAACGAGGCCTTCGCGACACCGATTTGGGCGTTGGCTGCGACGATGATTTCCTCGGCTTGACGAACGTCCGGCCGGCGCTCGAGTAATTCCGACGGCAAGCCGGCCGGGACGTTCTGGGGGACGGGCTGTTCGGTCAGCGCGCGTCCGCGGGGAACGGATTGGGGATTTTCGCCGAGCAGAACGCTAAGTACGTTTTCCTGCTGCTGAATTTGCCGCTCGAGATCAGGAATCGTTTCCGAGGCAGTGTAGACGAGTTGCTCGGATTGACTCACGTCAAGTCCCGAGGCCCCGCCATGGCTTTCAAGCACGTTAGTCAGATGCAGCGACTGCTGCCTGGATGCGAGCGTTCGTTTCGTGATGTCAAGCTCACTGTCGAGCGCACGAAGCTGAAAATAAGCCGTCGCCACATTAGCAACCAGCGATGACATGACAGCTCGTTGCCCCCACTCAGTTGCGAGTAACTGGGCGCGAGCCGCCTCGGTTTGTCGGCGATACTTCCCCCAGAAGTCCAGATTCCAGATCACCGACAGGTTGAGTTCGCCGCCATTGACCTGGTAAGCGGGAAATAGACTTGTAACTTTGGCGTTCTGCTCACTGAAAACGTCCGCGCCAACGCTGGCGGAAGGTAGCTGGTTGGCTCGAGTAATGCCGACTTGCGCTTGGGCCTCGAGTACACGAGCGGCTGCGATACGCACGTCGTAGTTGTCCGCAATGGCCGTGTGGATCAGTTGTGCCAGAACTGGATCCTGGTAGACCTGCCACCATCCTTCATTGCCCAGCGACGAAGCCACCGCGGCCTGTTGTGGGGCAGGTGCACGGTATCCCTGAGGCACATCCACAGCCGGCCGTTTGTATTTTGGCCCCATCAGGCAGCCCGCCTCCAGAACCAGCACGGCAACAATTCCCAATAGTGCAGTCGTCTTCATAATCAATCCCCCTGACTGGGTGCTTCGGCGGCAGTGAGCGGTAAAGCTGGTCTTTTCTCAGCGCCTGACAATTTCTCAACTACGTAGAAAATCGCAGGCACAAAGAATCTGCCGATGAACGTCTCCGCGATCATCCCTCCAATTACCGCCGTGCCCATGATCTGGCGCGCTACGGAGCCTGCTCCTGAGGCTGTCCAAAGCGGCACGCAGCCGAGAATAAAGGCGAGCGCGGTCATCATGAGAGGCCGGAAACGAAGCCTCGCCGCTGAAAGTGCCGCATCGGCGATGGACATGCCGCGCTCATAGTCCTCCTTGGCAAAGGCCACGATCAGAATCGAATTCTTGGCAGCCAAGCCGATCAGCATCACTAGCCCGATCTGGGCGTAGACGTCGTTCTCGATTTGAACCATGTACGCTGGCGAAAACCAGCCAAGCACGACTCGACGCAACCAGAGCGTAGCGAGAGCGCCGAAAACCGCGACTGGCGTACTTAGCAACACGCTAAAAGGCACTGTCCAGCTTTCATAGAGCGCCGCCAGAATCAGAAAAACGAACAACAGGGAAAATCCGAAGATGACGGAAGAAGGCACTCCTTGACGTGCCTTTTGCTCCTGGTAAGACATCCCGATGTAGTCGAAGCCCATTTCGCTGGGCATGGTTTTCTTGAAAACATCCTCCAGCGCCGCCGTTGCCTGATCGGAGCTATAACCGGGAGCCGCGCTGGCATTGATTTGCGCGGAACGGTACTCGTTGTAGCGCATCGTGAACTCGGGGCCGTGACGGGTCTCGAAGTTTGCCAGGGCGGTCAGAGGTACTGGCTGCCCCTGGGCGTTTCGGACATAGAATTGTCCGAGATCGTAGGTCGTCGCACGGTAAGGAGCTTCGGCCTCCACATATACCTGCCAGGTGCGGCCGAAATCGTTGTAGTAGTTGACGAATAACCCTCCCATGTAGGCTTGAATAGTGTTATAGACATCCGTCAAACTCACGCCTTGCTTCAACACTTTGTCCTTGTCTACATTGATGAATTCTTGCGGCACGCTGGGGATAAACGTGGTGAAGACTGAGGCGAGTTCTGGGCGCTTGCGAGCGGCCGCCAGGAACTTGGCCAGGTTATTTGAAAGAAACTGGACATCCTTTCCAGCGCGGTCCTCAAGAACAAACGTGACGCCGCCGGCTGTGCCGACGCCGGGAATCGCCGGGGGCGAGAAACTGAAAACTGTCCCTTCAGGCAGGCCGTGAAGTTCCTGATTCAAATGCGCCTTAATGGCCTGATATTGTTCGGCCTGGGTTTTGCGCTTCTCCCACGGCTTGAGAGTTACAAAGAAGAAGGCGTTATACGAAGTCCGGGTGAAGCTAAGCAAACTGAAACCAATGACGCTTGTGGTGTACTGAACTCCCGGAGTCTTTGCGAGCATCGCTTCTACCTGTTTCGCAGCCTCGCTGGTGCGTTCCATGGACGCCGCATTCGGCAATTGCATATTGATATAGAGGTAGCCCTGGTCTTCATCCGGCATGAAACTGGTCGGCAGATGGCTGCTGAAGAGCCACGCCGCAGCGCCGGCAACGACAAGCAGCACCATCACCACCGCAGCCTTCCGAATCAGGTTGCCCGACCAGCGCACAAAGCTGTCGGTGGATTCATCCCAATAGTGGTTGAACCAGCCAAAGAATTTTCCGAGCGGACCACGGGTCTCCCTCTTTGGCTTGAGCAGCAGCGACGCCAGCGCCGGACTGAGCGTCAGGGCGTTAAATGCTGAAAGGATCACAGAGATCGCGATGGTGACGGCAAACTGCTGATATAGTCTGCCGGTGATGCCTGGAATGAAAGCCGTCGGCACGAAAACCGAGGCCAAGACTAGAGCGATACCGACAACAGGGCCGGAAAGCTCATCCATCGCTTTGCGGGCGGCGTCTTTGGGGGCCAGCCCTTCTTCGATATGATGTTGTACTCCCTCCACGACCACGATAGCGTCGTCGACCACCAATCCAATTGCGAGCACCAACCCGAACATCGATAGCGTGTTGATCGAGAAGCCGAACAATGGAAAAACAACGAATGTACCGATCAGCGAGACGGGCACGGCAAGCATCGGGATAAGCGTGGCCCGCCAGTCTTGCAGGAAGAGATAGACGACAAAAATCACCAGCACGATCGCAATCACGAGAGTCCAAAAGATCTCTTTCATACCGGCCGTAACGGGGAGTGTCTGGTCGAGCGAAACGGCGTAGTCAATGTCCTGCGGGAAGCGTCGCTTCATTTGCTCCATGAGCTTCCGCACACCCGCAACCGTTTGAACAGCATTGGTCCCGGGTAACTGGTAGACGGCAATGACGGCGCTGGGCTGGCCATTCAGGCGACCGCTCAAACTGTAGTCCTGTGTGCCCAACTCGACTCGGGCTACATCTCTGACTCGAACCGTTCCACCATTCGAAGCTTCGCGCACGATCACGTTGCCGAACTGTTCTGGCGTCGTCAGGCGACCTTGAGCCAACACAGCATAGGTGAATTGCTGGTTGCTCTGAGCTGGCTCGCCCCCCACCTGTCCAGCCGGATTCACCGTGTTCTGTGCCTGCAACGCGTTATAAATGTCTGTGACGGTGATGCCAAGCTTGGCCATTTGGTCAGGCTTCACCCATAACCTGATGGCATACTGTCCGGCGCCAAAGATCTGCGTTTGACCAACCCCGTACAAGCGAGCAATCGGATCGTTGAGGTTGATATAGGCGTAGTTCGCCAAGTAGGTCGCATCGCGAGACCCATGCGGCGAGTACAACGCGATCAGCATTAGCGGAGCGGTGGTCGACTTTTTCAGGCTGATTCCGTAATTGTTCACCACGGGCGGCAACTGACCGTTAGCCAGTTGCTGGCGCGACTGGGTGAGCAGCAGATCCATGTTGGGATCGGTCTTGACGTCGAAATCGGCGAACAACGTCGTAGACTGGTTGGCGGTGACGTTTAGGGAGTACATGTAGGACATGTTGTCTACACCGTTGACCTGCTGTTCGATGGGTGTGGCAACCGCTTGCTCCAGAGTTAGCGCGTCTGCGCCCGGATAGTTGGCTTGCAACCTGATTTCGGGCGGAGCAATCTGCGGGAACTGCGCTACCGGCAAGGTTGCGATCGAGATTGCCCCGACGATAACTGTAAGGATCGCAATCACGATCGCGACGATGGGCCGTCGAATAAAAAAGTGCGCCATGATTATCGGACCTCCGTTTCCTTGTACGGTGTGGGATTCACCGGTTGGCCGTCTTTGGTTTTCTCTCCGCCAACAACCGCAACGCGTTCTCCCGGCTTCAGCCCCGAAGTGACCACCCAGAGCGTGCCCACTGTCGGTCCGACCTGTACGGTACGGAGATGTGCCCGATTGTCAGCACCGATAACCGTGACTTGGTAGCTGCCTTGCTCCTGATTCATCGCAGCCTGCGGTACGAGCAGCGCTCCCTCCATATTTCCGGTTAGCGCCTGTATGCGTGCGTATTGGCCGGGTCGCAATAGATTTCTGGAGTTCTGAAACTCGCCCACGATCTGAATAGTTCCGGTCTGCGTGTTTACCTGGCGGTCTGCGAAGATGATTTTGCCGGGATGCGGGTAGGTACTGCCGTCGGCTAAAGTCAACTTCAAAGGGATTCGGGAAGCGTGTGTCATAAAGTCAACGCTCCCCGGGCCGCCGCCATCGGCCATGCGCAAATACTCTTGTTCGCTGATCGGGAAATAAACTTTAATCGGACTTAGTTGCGAAACCGCGGTGAGCACCGTTGACGGTCCCACCAGGTTGCCTACCTGCACAGTGTTAATTCCGGCGATCCCGTCGATAAGCGAAAGAACTTTGGTGTAGCCAAGATTTATGCTGGCTTGTTCGACGGCCGCCTGGTCGGCCTCGACTGCGGCCTTCGCCGCTAGGAGTGACTGCGTGTCGTTGTCAAGTTGGCTCTGCGGAATTGCGTGTGCCTCGGCTTCGGGTATGTCGCGTTTCACGTTAATTTGGGCGTTCGCCATCTGCGCCTCAGCCTGCGCTAACTGCCCTTTGGCTTGATCAAGCACGGCTTGAAATGGGCGCGGATCGATGTCAAACAGCACTTGACCCTTCCTGACAAGAGCCCCTTCCTGATAGTCCTGGCGAATCAAGTAACCGCTCACTTGCGGCGAAATCTGCGCATTAACGTAGCCTTCGAGCGTTCCGACCCACTCGCCCTGAACCGGCACATCCTTTTGAATGACCGGCGCCACTTCGACCACCGGCGGTGGAGGGGTGGCCGCAGCCCGCACCTTATCGTTGCTGCAGCCAACTGCATTCAAAAGGAGCACCGCGCTGGCTAAACTTATCCACAATTGCTTCATCATATTTCCCCTCAATCTTGGCTTCTGAGTTTTCGCTTGATCGCGTCACTGGCGCGCCTGAATCACGACGCTGCTCGGTCGTGGGAAAATCTGCCCTCGGAGTCATCCCGTCGACCGGGCGCGTGAGTTACGCGATTGCTTTACTGGTGGGCCTCAATCACTACAACAATCACTTCATCCTCCGCAAGCGCAAATCGCGTGCCATAGCCGAGAGCACGCTAGATCTCGCCGAATGAATGACTTTCAGGCAGTTGTAGCCACGGGCGAGTGTCAAAGAGGTCAAAAGTGTCGAGAGAGACGATTACCGAGGCGCCAAACTCGACAATTATGAGAAACCGACAATATTCAGCTAATCGCTTGAGAACACAGGGCAGGAACCAATTCCACTGAGGAGGCAAATGTATTGTGGGGTCGAAGCCGTGTCGAGGAACCATGGAGACCGGAAGGCTGAGATCGCTTTCCGTTGAGGAAGTCGAACTAGAACAGTTGCCGCGAACCGTGTGTTTACCGTCAAGTTCTGCCGCATGAAAGAGCCAGCATTAGAGCGAATGTGTTAAATTGCTTGACACCGTCTTTGGTACGTGACCACATCCTCTGCAACCAGGCTCACCGGAATAAAGACACGCCGACGAACAACATCTGCGAGTCCAAACCAGGATTTCGATTGCCCAGATTTGCGTTCGAAATGTGGTGATATTTGTAACCAATGTCAATCGCGGAGTGGCGGTTGGGTGTGAATAACTGTACACCACCACCGAGTTGAGCCGTAAAGTTGAACTGTTGAGTGGTTCCAAACATTCGATGGTTGAAGTACAGGAAGCCGCCACCGCTTGTAAGAAAAGGTTCGACCCGGTGGAAATGCACGAAATTTACTTGTGCGCCGACAGGACTGCCACCGACCCCGTAGGCGTAGGCTCGGTGACCATCGTAAGTATATCGATCGCCGATCAGTGCCACAGGGACTAAATCGAAAACCCAGCGTACCGCAAAGGGCTCATTCCAATACATAAGCCGTTCGTATCGGCTTTCGATCTGATAATTTCTTCCGCCGACAGTGCTCGAGAAAGCATGGCCGTTTTCAAATGCACCGCCGAACCAATCCGTGTATTCGCTATAACCGTGTTGCTGTTCCTGTGCGGGGGCAGATGTGACAAAAAACATGCCAATGACAATCGCAGCCAATAAGACCGATACTCGATTCCGGAATGTGCATTGCCTTGTTTGATCTCGTACCGCAAGTATGCAAGGGAGTGATCGCAGATTCGAAAAATCAGTGCGATGATCACGTTTGGTTTGGTGCTTCGGGTATGCTGCCTGACCGGATTGGGGAGCCATGTTTCTATCGCCTCACGAACGCGAAGGGCAACTGAAATGCCAAAACGGACTGGAGTGGAGCATCTTTGTGATTGGCTCCAACCTTGGGGTTCTCTTGGGAAAATGAATCGCGGCCGGTGTTGAACTGTCGAAGGTGTCAAGACTCTGTCAGTGACAGTCTAGGTAATATCTATTGTTCAGGCCGACACTCGACGCTAAAGACATGCCCAGAAACTTTGGCGTTGTGTGTCAAGGCCCGCTCAAAGGATCTGTCCAAATGAAGGGTGTGAAGACAAAGCAGTCAGGACTGATTGCGCAGAATTAAGTCCATTTTATTGTGTCTCGTGAATAAAATGTTGATTTTCCGAAACATCCCGCTCGCTTGGGTTCATCAGCTCCTTCATTGCATGATTACGAGCCTCCCGAATTTCTCTAACCGAGCAGCCGAGGAGCAGACTACAGTCGTGCTCAGAGTGCCGCTCCAGGACGGACATCACGAACACAAATCGCTCGAAATCTTCAAGGCCCAACACAAGGTCCATTGAGAAAGGTTCGCTTGGACCATTCGAGATGTGGCCAACATAGGGAAAGATGGCTCCCGACAGGGGTGAATTGGACTGACTGGGCCGGGGCCTCAATTCAAGGATTGCGTCTTGGATGATTGTTCGCCTCGCCCATGAACGCGCCCATTCACGAAAAATGCGGTTTCGGGCGACACAACCTTCAAGGCCCTTTACAATGCATCGTTCCGCCTTTTCGTGGTCCCGCGTGAGCAAAAACGCAAGCTGAAAGAACTCCATCAGATAATCATTAAAAATTGTGTAAAAATCCTCCTGAGTCGCGTATCGATCAGCTTCTCTCTCACCAACTAGACTGATGCCCCCTTTAGCCACGTTTTCGCCTCCAGACGCGCCGGTTTAGCTTGCCGAATCTGCGAAACGCAACAATTGATTTGGCAGTTTGAAGGACCGCGGCCTGAGGGTACGCCGCATCAATTCTTTGAGTCTTTTGCGAGCCCGTGCTGATTGAGCCTTGACAGTACCTGTGGGCACTCCCAAAATCTGTGCGGTTTCCCGGATCGATAGGCCGTCAATATCGCGCAGCTGAAATGTCCTGCGCAGA
>JASHPL010000253.1 GCA_030038125.1 Candidatus Sulfotelmatobacter sp. | reverse complement strand
TCATGAACGCGACCCCGGCTCGCCACGGGCGAGCCACTTCTCTCTTCCAAAATCAATTCGTCGGAGGATTGGCATGCTCCATCTCGACACCGGCAATCTGCGCACATTCTGAGCGCAAACGCGCCTGATTTCGACATTTGACTTCCGGTTTGCCCGTTATCCAGGAGTTTCTGCGATCGATCCACACAAGCCGACTTCTGAACTAAGCCGCTTTGCGGCGGACGCTTTCGCGTGTCACTGAGCCGTCGGTCGAGATGATCTGAGCTAGTTTGTGTCGCAGAGGAGGAACTCACTGTGACACGACTACGCCAGATCATGCTTGAGGAGTTACGGCGCCGCAACTTCGCTCCGACCACGATAGAGTCATATATCCACGGGGTTGAGCATTTCAGTCAGTACTTCCATCGTCCGCCCGATCAGCTCGGTCCCGGACACATCCGCCAGTACCAAGCCATGCTTTTCACGGAGTTGAAGTTTAGCCCGAACACCGTGATCGTGCGCTTGGCCGCCTTACGCTTCTTCTATGTTCACGTGTTGAAGAGAAACTGGACCGTTGCGGAGACGCCTTACCCGAAGAAGGTACTGCACTTGCCGCAGGTGCTGAGCCAGGATGAAGTGGCGCGTCTGATAGACGCGGCAGAGTTTCCCTTTCATCGCATCCTGCTGATGACGCTGTATGCCACGGGCGCACGTCGCGCAGAAGTGGCGCACCTGAAGATCAGCGATATCGACAGTCGGCGCATGGTTATTCATATTCGGGGCGGCAAGGGACGCAAGGACCGCGATGTCATGCTCAGTCCGAAGCTGCTCGATGCCCTGCGCGTCTACTGGCGCGGGCTGAAGCGCAAGCCCACCGACTGGCTGTTTCCCGGGAACCGATGGCATACAGCGAGTCATCCTGTCTCCACCAAGGTTCTTTGGAACGCCTGTCAGCGAGCTGCCGAGCGCGCTGGTCTTGAACAGAAGCGCATCCACCCCCATACTCTGCGCCACTGCTTCGCCACTCATTTGCTCGAAGCCGGCGCCGACCTGCGCACCATCCAGATGCTGCTGGGGCATCGCGACCTGGAGGAAACGACGATTTATTTGCATCTGTCCCGGCGTCATCTCAGCGCCACCGGCAGTCCGCTGGATACACTCACGATCCGAGGAGAAGAAGAACAGACGCAGAACGCATGAACCGGCCACCACTGGAGGTGGCCGACATCGTTCGCTGTGCAGGACAGCCCTTCATTGAACGCAGTCGCAAGTGGATCAACGGCCAACACCAAAAGGTGTTGCTCGCCATCACACGCTGCCGAACCGCAGCGCTGGGTGGACATCGCGATCAGTGCTCCGATTGCGGACATACGGCCATCTCTTACAACTCGTGTCGCAACCGGCATTGCCCTCGATGCCAAGGCAACGCCCGCCAGCGCTGGCTGCTGGCTCGGGAGCGAGAACTGCTGCCCACCCGCTACGTTCACGTTGTCTTCACGCTGCCGCGGGAGCTAGCGCCGCTCGCGCTGCAGAACAAACGGGTGATCTACAACCTGCTGTTTCACACCAGCGCTGCCACTCTGCTAGAGATCGCTCGCAATCCCCGGCACCTGGGAGCCGAGATCGGCTTCTTCAGCGTGCTCCACACTTGGGACCAGCGACTCCAGCATCATCCTCATGTTCACTGCGTGCTGGCCGCTGGTGGCCTCCTTCCGAATCACTCCCGCTGGATATTCTCGCGCCGATCCTTCCTGCCCGTCAAAGTGCTCGGTCGTGTCTTTCGCGGCAAGTTTGTTGCCGGACTCAAGACGGCCTTTGAGACCGGCACGCTCCAGTTCCACGGACATTTCTTACCGCTGGCGGAACCGCGCGCCTTCGCTTCGTGGCTGCGGGTATTGTTCCGTCACGAATGGGTTGTCTACTCCAAACGGCCTTTCGGCGGCCCAGAACATGTGCTGCGCTATCTCGGCGCTTACACCCACCGCGTGGCCATCTCCAACAGCAGGTTGGTTGCTCTCTCCGAGGGCAACGTAACCTTTCGCTGGCGCGACTCCGCCCACGGCAATAAGAAGAGGAGTATGACTCTGGCGGTCGAAGAGTTCTTGCGCCGCTTCCTGCTGCACCTGCTGCCGCGTGGCTTCATGCGCATCCGCAACTTCGGTTTCCTCGCGAACCGTCGGCGAGCAAAACTCCTTCCGCTCTGTTTCCGATTGCTCCAACAATCCGATCAGCCCGCCGCAGGGACCAACTCGCCATCTCCTATTCCCACTCACTCACGATGGAACTGTCCGCTCTGCGGCGGAACCATGCAGCTTGTCGAGCGTCTCTCCGCCGCGCAACTCCTCCTGCGATCTCCGCCTCATCTCAGCCGGAGTACCGCATGAATCCACATCCCCAGCCTCGAATCTGGCTCCTGCTCCGGCGCGCACACTGGTTCTGTGTCTCGCATTCGTCGGAACGCAGTATGGTCGTGCGATTCAGACTCTCCCACTCGCCACCCCACGATCCATCTCTCTGCGACCCGCTAGTGAAACCCGAGCGCCATGATCGCAACGGCAAACTCGCAAACCATCAAGACCGCCTCATCCAGATACAAATCCCATAGTCCCCACGGGCGGCTTCCTTCAAGTCGCTGTATCTGAAGCGCCCCCCCCAGCGCCTCAACTCCTAACTCTTTGCTCGTGGGCGCTTCAGATACAGCACTAAGACTTATCGGTACAAACCCGTGCCGGTGGCGCATCGAG